>CAMCJO010000181.1 GCA_945875135.1 uncultured Porphyromonas sp. | reverse complement strand
CCCCCTCTCTCAAACGACAAATGGACTATTGACACAGCCCCCTACAAATCGTTGCACGTCTCGCTGTTCGGGGACTTGTTCGTCAGAAGCGCATGGCACGCTCTAGGCGTCGCTTGTCCTCGCGGTCGCGTATGGCAGCGCGCTTGTCGTACTGCTTCTTACCTCGGGCTAGTGCAACGACTAGCTTGGCGAGTCCACGCTCGTTGATGAAGAGACGCACGGGGATGATCGTCTGCCCAGGGTTCTTCATCTCCTCCTCGAGCTTGCGTAGCTCCTTGCGGTTGAGTAGCAGTTTGCGCTCCCGTCGCTCCACATGATTGTTGTAGGAAGCGTAGCTGTACTCCGCTATATACATATTCTTGATCCACAGCTCACCACGCGAGAAGTAGCAGTAGCTGTCCACGAGAGCCGCTTTGCCCGCACGTATAGACTTGATCTCACTACCGACCAGTACAATGCCGGCAGTGTACTGGTCGAGGAGCTCATAGTCATAAGTCGCACGCTTGTTGCGTATGTTGATCGCTCGGGCAGATTGCTTGCCTTTCTTAGCCATAGCGGTGTGGGTTGGGGCGATTGCTTAGTCTATCTTGTCAAAGCCTGTGTAGGGTCTCAGAGCCTTAGGGATGATAATGCCCTCGGGTGTCTGATTGTTCTCTAGGAGGGCAGCGACAATGCGTGGTAGCGCAAGGGCACTACCGTTGAGCGTATGACAAAGGGTAATCCCCTCCTCAGGATCGCGGTAGCGACACATCAGACGGTTGGCCTGATAGCTCTCGAAGTTGGAGACGGAGCTCACCTCAAGCCAACGCTCCTGCGCAGCTGAGAAAACCTCAAAGTCGTAAGTCATAGCACTCGTAAAGCTCAGGTCTCCACCACAGAGGCGGAGGATACGGTAAGGGAGCTCTAGCTCCTCGACGAGGCTCTTGACATGTGCGATCATCTTGTCAAGCTGCTGCCACGAGTGGTCGGGGCGATCGATGGAGACGATCTCTACCTTGTCAAACTGATGCAGGCGGTTGAGCCCGCGTACGTCCTTGCCATACGAGCCCGCCTCACGACGGAAGCAGGGCGTATAGGCAGTGCAACAGATAGGTAACTGGTCCGCCTCTAGGATGACATCTCGGAAGATGTTCGTCACAGGCACCTCAGCCGTCGGTATGAGATAGAGGTTGTCCAGCTGCACGTGGTACATCTGCCCCTCCTTGTCAGGAAGCTGACCAGTGCCGATGCCGGAGTCCTCGTTGACCATAATAGGAGGCTCGACCTCTTGAAAGCCGGCCGCCGTAGCTCTGTCGAGGAAGAAGTTGATCAAAGCGCGCTGTAGTCTTGCTCCCTTACCCTTATAGACAGGGAAGCCTGCGCCCGTGATCTTGACACCCAACTCGAAGTCTATGAGGTCGTACTGCTTAGCCAGCTCCCAGTGTGGTAGCTTAGCATCGTCAGCTAGTGTTGGCATCTTACCACCCGTAGCGACGCATAGGTTGTCCTCGGCAGAGGTACCGTGTGGCACGTCGGGATGTGGCAGATTAGGTACGGAGAGTAGGAGCTGTCTCATGGTCTCCTCAGCCTGTCGCATGGTCTCCTCAGCTTGCTTAGAGATCTCTTTGAGCGCCTGCACCTCAGCTTTGAGCTGCTCAGCCTCCTCGCGAGCCCCCGCTTTCATCTTCTCACCGATAGAGCGTGAGAGGACTTTTTGCTGAGCCAGGCTGTCGTCCTTCTTGTGCTGTGCATCGCGTCTCAGCTTGTCCTGAGCGATGATAGCTGCTATGGGCTCTTCTGCGGGAAAGTGCTTGACGGCGAGCCGCTCGATGACTCCCTGTGGGTCATCCAATATTTGTTTGATGGTAAGCATTACCTACTTCTTTGAGTTATTACGTGTGAGGAGCTTGTCACGCATGGCGACAAGCTATGCTACAAAGGTACAGTTTCTTCTGCATTTATAGGCACAACCAAGGGAAGAACCCACACAAGCGTGAGTCCTCCCCTCATCAATATCTGACGAGCTACCTAGCTGGCTAAGCCCTCTTCAGGCTTTACTCGGCAGGCTGCTGAGCCTCAGGCTGTGCTTCAGGTGCTGGGGCTGGAGCCTCAGCAGCGGGAGCAGCGGGTAGTGGTAACGTAGCCTCAGGTTGCTGAGGTAGCAGAGGAGTACTCTGCTGAGACTGCTCGATAAAGCTCTCGCTCTGCTTAGCCTGTACGTGAGGCTTGACAAAGAATGAGCTGGCAATGCTGAGCACGACCATAGCTCCTGCGAGCGTCCATGTGGCCTTCTCGAGGAAGTCCGTCGTCTTGCGTACCCCCATGTACTTATTGCTCTCGCCGAAGCCTGCTGCTAGACCACCGCCCTTAGAGTTCTGGACGATGACGATAAGGATCAGCAGGATAGCTACGATGAGGATCAGGATACTTAGAAAGATTTGCATGTCTACTAGTCTATGAATGCGTATTTATGAGTGAGAAGCATTGTCGATTAGCTTCTCGAGGAAGTTCAATTGAACTGCAAAGTAACTAATTTTTTCTGGAAATTTCAAGCTTAGCCCCTCAATAATTCGTTTCGCTCGCTCGTAATGGCCCTGTTTGATGTAGATGGAGGCTAGTGTTTCGGTAAAAAGCGTATCACTCGGCTCTGCATCATCGGATGGCGTCACCATAGACTGCGGGGCGGTGTCGGTAGCTGACGCACTTTCTGGTGAAGGTGTGGCGAGAAGCCCCGAGAGCGACATATCTGAGGGTGCCGACTCGTACTCCGCTTGTGAGAAGTAGTCTGGGGTATGCTCCTCCGTGGGGAGAGCTTCTGCCGTGTCGTACTCTAGCTCGTTAGAGAGCGGGCCCTCGCGCTCGGCCACCTTGCGCAGATATTGATCTACGAGGGCAAAGGAGTCTGACGGGTCGTGAGCTAGCACGGGCGTCAAGTCTGCTAGCGGCATGTGCAGCCGAGCGAGCAAGTAGAGCTTCTCGCGACTAGGCAGGTGAGGAGCCCAGCGCTGCAGCTCCGCTTCGTAGCGCAGGTCGCCGAGGATCGACAGATTAAGTAGGTAGAGCATCACGATGCTCTGCGCATAGGGATAGGTCTCCACCAGCTCGGCCAGTGGCGAGAGCGTGTGGCGGTTAAGCTCCTCAGGGTGAGCCGTTAGCCTATTCAGCTCGTCTAGCGTCATCGTCTTCACTACCAGTCCTCTACTGTGGCGTTAAAGATTTGCTTGACAAGATCGTCGATCAGCTCATTAGCTAGCCCCTCCTGGATGTCTGAGAAGAGGTTGTTGCTGTCAAACTCTTGCGAGGAGGTAAAGGTGCGCCCAGAGAAACTCTTTTTCTCCTCTACCATATTGGTGTACGATACGCGGACCGTAACCGTAAAGCGTGTCATCGCTGAGAGCGCATCCTCTTGCATCGCCATAGGAGTGAGCTCATACCCGACGATAGCGCCCTCGAGGATCAGATCCCCATTGGCATCAACGGGCTCGAGGCGCGTATTGCGACGGAACTGCTCGCGCAGACGCTCCGAAAACATCTGCGACAGGGGCGGATAGACCAGCGGAGCCTGATTGGGGAAGTCCTCGATGGTCACCGTCTTGATGCGTGTGTAGTCGATGGTGGCTCCGTTGAACTTATAGCTGATCGAGCAACTCGTCCCGATCATTAGGAGTATCACGACACCTATTATATATAGTAGCTTACTCCTCACCATAGCTTCGCAGTTTACGGTATAGCGTTCGTGGAGATATGTTTAGCTCTTCAGCCGCTTCTGTCTTATTGCCTCCGTGTCGCTCCAGGGCACGCATGATCAGTATGCGCTCAGCCTCGTCGATGGTCATCGGTCTGTCGGGTAGAAGCGGCTCCTCTACGGGTGCTTCTATCAACTCCTTGCTCGGCTCCCGGTAAGGCTCTGAATCCGACTCAGTCACCTCCTCTGCCTCTGTGTGCATGGGCTCCATTTCGGTAGGTACAAGTGTCGTATGGATCGGCTCATAGTGAGGCTCCTGACGCATCGTGGCGATGGTCTGCTTGAGCGAGGAGATGTCTCGCTTCATGTCAAAAAGCACCTGGTAAAGTATCTCCCGCTCATTGGCAAAGCTACGCTCCTCCGACTGACGCTCTACAGGAACCAGTGAAGTGCTCAGCTCAGGGGTCCTCTCAGGCAGGTAGCCTCGAAGGTCTTCAGCCGTCAGATGACGGTCGTACTCCAAGATGCTGATACGGTCTGTCAAGTTGCGCAGCTCGCGTATGTTGCCCGGCCAAGGGTAGCGTCGTAACAACTCCTCCGCTTCGGGCGTGATCTCGAGCATCGGGATTTGGTTCTTCTCCGCACTGAGCGAAGCAAAGAGCTTGAAGAGCAGCACGATGTCCTCCTGTCGCTTACGTAGCGGAGGCACTACGATCGGTACTGTGCTGAGACGATAGTAGAGGTCTTCGCGAAAGCGTCCACGAGCGATCGCCTCCTGTATATTGACATTGGTTGCGGCGACCACCCGCACATCGGTCTTGAGGGGCTTGCTAGCACCTACGGGGATAAACTCACCCGACTCGAGCACACGGAGCAGACGAGCCTGCGTGGCAAGTGGCAGCTCCCCCACCTCATCGAGAAAGATAGTGCCACCATCCGCCTCCTCAAAGTAACCCTTGCGGTCGGAGATGGCACCCGTGAAGGAACCCTTGCGGTGCCCGAAGAGCTCGGAATCGATCGTACCCTCAGGGATAGCGCCACAATTGACCGCCACATAGCCTTGATGCTTGCGGAGGCTGTAGGCGTGTATGATCTTGGGGAAGAACTCCTTGCCGACACCGCTCTCGCCAGTCACCAGCACAGAGAGGTCTGTCGGGGCGACCTGTACGGCCGTCTCGATAGCTCGTAGGAAGCTCGGATTGCGTCCCACGATGCCAAAGCGCTGCATCACCTGCTGTAGATCCACATTCATAGGTGCAAAG
>CAMCJO010000180.1 GCA_945875135.1 uncultured Porphyromonas sp. | reverse complement strand
AGTTTCAAATGAAACTTCGGAGGAAATGATTCTCTCCTACGTGGGGAATAAAAGCAGCTCCTCTTCCTGGGCTGGATGAAACAGCAAGCCAGCTCCCCGACGCGCATGGGTCGAGGAGCTGGCTTTGTGTGTAAAGGCTCTGTCTCTACAAGACTAGAACGTTACTGTCGGGGTCTTGGTATAGACGCCCATGGAATTAGGGAACGGGCTAGATACTAGGCTGTACTCAAAGTAGACATCCAGCTGAGCGTTGTAGTACTGATAGAGGTCGGATTTCATAAAGGAGGTGTCAATCTTTTCCTTACCCTTGTAAGTAAAGCCGTGCTTCGTCATAAAGTCCTTGATGAGGGGATCATCGCCTGCAATCTTCGCCCTCACCCAGTCTTGAGAGAAGACGTAAGTGATCTGCTCTATGGTCGAGCCACTGGTAGACTCGTAGCTGTAGCTCACCGCACGAGGCTTGTTGCGATCTACGGGATCGAGCTTGAAGGAAAGAGGCATGTTTACCCTGATGGCATCGTATTTATATCCAGCATCTGGATTGGCTGGCTTGAACTCGATGTAGCAGTCGGGGTGTAACTCTTTCTCACGAGCGATGATGGGGCTATCCTTGCTAATCTTCTGTCCGAAGACGTTTAGCAGTGGCAGGTAGAGTGCCTGGAAGGTGGGATCAACAGGCTTCGGATCCTTGTGATAGAGGTCGGGAGCGTCTTGGAATATGATCTGCCCCTCATCTGGTGCCTGAGGATGGCTAAAAAGCATAAGGCGTACTGCGAGATCCTTGTTGACGAACTTCTCTGCGGAGGCACCAGAAGAACCTTCATAGGTGAAGCCGTTGAGCTCGAAGTAAGAGCGTAGCTCGGGTTGCTTGTACATAGCCTTTGTAAATCGCTTGGTGAGTACATTCGGACCAGAAGAGCCTTCGTCACCAGGATTGATGACATAGCGAACATAGGCGAAGTTCACCTTGCTGGGATCTATCGCCTGATAGGTGACACTGGTAGCCGTCTTCTTAGTCTGCTTGCGTAGCCCGAGCTGCTTTTCGTAAGCCTCGATCTCCTCAAAGGTGTAGGCACTCATCTTGGTCTCCTTCTTGAGATAGGGGAAGTCCTTGATCTGTAGGATGCCTGCATGCTTGGAGGGGTCGCCTGACGACTTGTAGGTAATCATCCAAAACTGATCATTTGCCTTAGAGAAGGTGAGCCAGTAAGTGCCGTTGGAGTACATGATGTTCTTATCATCGGGAATCATCTGATAGCCAGCATCGTTGAGGAGGATCTCCATGTTATCATTGATGTCGTTTCCCTCGGCGACTAGATCCGTCGCAATCAGTATGGAAGAGGTCTCGAGTGTTGCCTTAGCAGGATCGATGACGTACATGCGTGAGGGTTGCTGTCCCTTGGGGTCATTGGTCTTGTAGCGGATGACCTTCTTGCCTTTATTATCTACAGAGCCCTCGAAGGTAGCACCCTTGCTCTGCTCAAAGGCTTGGACTGCCTTCTCGCCCCCGAGCCAATCGACGCAGGGGAAGGGGATGGCGGTGAGCTTGCCATTAGCATCTAGCTTGAGGATGGATTCGAAGGTCTGAGGGTCGGGTTGTGGGGTCACGCCCGTTGTGTCGACACCTGTTGTGTCGGTGCCAATCGTATCTGGCCCTGGGTTTGGCTCTTGATTAGATCGGCAACTACTCGTAGCAAGGATCACGCAGAGGATTGCCGTGAGTGTTGCTATGAGGTGCTGTAATTGTTTCATGACAAAATAGTTGGTTGAGGTGAATGTTGCTAATGGATGGCTTGCTGTCTAGTGAGACTATTGACTTTTTGCAACAGCCTCCTAGTGTATGCAAAAAAGGCGAGGAGGTTCCCCGATGCGTTGTATCGCATTGGTTCTCCCCCTGCGCCTTGTATAGCTACTCCTAGCCACTGCTTAGGAGTGATGTGGTATGTGCTACGGAGTCTTTATCCGATGATAACGATGTCTGTACCCTCTAGGATAGAGTCTCCAGCCTTGACCTTGATTTCGGTGATGGTGCCGTCGCACTCAGCGTTGATGCCGTTCTCCATCTTCATAGCTTCGAGTACAGCGACTTGCTGACCACGCTTGACCTGCTGACCAACCTGTACGTCTACTGATATGATGACGCCAGGTAGGGGAGCCTTGACCGCCTTGCCCTTGCCTGTGGAGGCCGGTGCTGCAGCGGGTGTAGGAGCTACGGTAGCAGCGGGTGCTGCTGCAGGAGTAGGCTTGGAGACTTTTGGGGTCTCCTTCTTCTCCTGTATGATCTCGACGCTGTATGGGGTGCCGTTGACCTCTAGCTGAGCTTGGTCACCCTCGATCTTGTCAATCTTGACGGCGTACTCTTTGCCATCGATCTTATACTTATATTCTTTCATAAGGGGTTTGATATGGGTGCTTAGCAAGCTAGCGTGCTAGCGTGCTAAGGTACTGCCGTTTAGGATTAGATGTAATACTGCTTCTGTGGTGTGACACGCATGTTCTGTAGCTTGAACGACCAGGGGTCAAACTCTTTGTGTCGTATCGTAAGCTGATAGGACTCCTCGTCGTGAGGGGAGCCTAGAGCTTGCGCTAAGGCTAGTGCTATAGCGACCTCTTCGGGAGAGGGTGCTGTAGCGGCCTTTTTGGCTCTCTTGGCGGGTGCCTTCTTACCCTTTTCTATCTTCTTGGTAGCCATCGGTAGGTGGGGTTAGAGAGGTACGTTGTCATGCTTCTTAGCGGGGAGCGTCTGACGCTTCGTGCGTAGTTGCTGTAGCGCACGGACGATGCGGAAGCGGGTGTTCCTTGGCTCGATGACATCGTCGATGTAACCGTAGGAAGCAGCATTGTATGGATTGGCAAAAGCATCACGATACTCCTCTTCCTTCTCCAGAGCTGTCTTAGCGGGATCATCGCTCGCCTTGACCTCCTTGGCAAAGACAACCTCGACGGCTCCTGACGGACCCATGACGGCAATCTCAGCAGAGGGCCAAGCGTAGTTGATGTCTGCGCGTAGGTGCTTAGAGCCCATCACAATGTAGGCACCACCGTATGCCTTGCGTAGGACGACCGTGATCTTAGGCACGGTAGCCTCACCGTAAGCGTAGAGGAGCTTAGCACCATGTGTGATGACAGCGTTGTACTCCTGACCAGTGCCTGGGAGGAAGCCTGGCACGTCGACGAGTGTGACGATGGGGATGTTGAATGAGTCGCAGAAGCGTACGAAGCGTGCTGCCTTGCGAGAGGAGTTGCAGTCGAGGCTACCAGCCATCACCTTGGGCTGGTTGGCAACGATACCGACGCTCTGCCCGTTGAAGCGTGCGAAGCCGACGATGATGTTGCGTGCGTAGTCACGATGCACCTCGAGGAACTCGCCGTGGTCTACGATTGCTCCGATCACCTCGTACATATCGTAAGCACGGTTTGGTGAGTCGGGGATGATCTCGTTGAGTAGCTCCTCGCAGCGGTCTGCGGGATCGTCGCAAGCGACGAAGGGTGGCTCCTCCATGTTGTTTTGAGGCAGGAAGGAGAGCAGCTGACGGATGAGCTGAAGGCCAGCCTCATCGTTGTCTACGGCGAAGTGTGCCACACCACTCTTAGATGCGTGTACATCGGCACCACCTAGCTCCTCCTGTGTGACATCCTCGCCAGTGACCGTCTTGACCACCTTAGGACCTGTGAGGAACATGTAGCTGGAGTTGCGCACCATAATGTTGAAGTCGGTCAGTGCTGGTGAGTAAACCGCACCACCAGCGCAGGGGCCGAAGATACCAGAGATCTGAGGTATGACACCCGAAGCGAGGATGTTGCGCTCGAAGATCTCACCGTAGCCGCAGAGTGCGTTGACCGCCTCTTGGATACGGGCACCTCCTGAGTCGTTGAGACCGATGCAGGGTGCGCCCATAGTCATGGCTAGGTCCATCACCTTGCAGATCTTGGCAGCGAGCATCTCACCGAGAGCGCCGCCGATGACTGTGAAGTCCTGTGCGAAGACGTAGACGAGACGTCCGTCGATGGTACCACTACCTACGACGACACCGTCACCGAGGAACTTCTTCTTCTCCATGCCAAAGTTCGTGCAGCGGTGCTGGACGAACATGTCGATCTCCTCAAAGGACCCCTCGTCGAGGAGCATAGCTATACGCTCACGAGCTGTATACTTGCCCTTGGCGTGTTGCTTCTCAATGCGCTCCTCGCCTCCTCCGAGACGAGCCTCCTCACGCTTGGCAAGGAGTTGCTTTATCTTCTCTTGTTGTACACTCATTATTCTATGTAGCGTTTGTTTGATTGGACGATATTACTTAGCGACATCCTTGCAGTCGCAGATCTCTAGGAGTATGCCGTGTGCACTCTTGGGGTGTACGAAGGCGATGTTGAGGCCCTCGGCACCTTTGCGAGGCTTCTCGTCGATGAGGCGTATGCCTTTGCCCTTGAGCTCCTCGAGAGCTGGTGCTACATCGTCAGATGATAGTGCTAGGTGGTGGATACCCTCGCCACGCTTTTCGATAAACTTGGCTATAGGGCTCTCATCGCTCGTAGGCTCTAGGAGCTCTAGCTTGACTTCGCCTATCTTGAGGAATGCGGTACGCACCTTCTGGTCGGCGACCTCCTCAATGTTGTAGCAGGTTAGTCCGAGGACTCCCTCGAAGAAGGGTAGTGCCTCCTCTATGCTCTTGACTGCTATCCCAAGATGCTCGATGTGTGACAGATTCATACGCTATATTGTTTTATTGATTTGTGTATCTACTCAAACTACTCAAAGGGGTAGTCCCTATGGGAACAATCTCTCTAAAGATCATCACCCGACTGCAAATATAAGAATAATCGCTCACGTGGCGAAAGGGTTGGACACCCAAACAGGGTTGATGCATTATGTACAATGAGCTCGTTTACCTCTCTATTCCTCGTCTATCGTTGTGTGTGGCTCTTGAAAAATTCGATTATGATGCGTCAACCCTGG
>CAMCJO010000179.1 GCA_945875135.1 uncultured Porphyromonas sp. | reverse complement strand
GAGGTTCGCACTAAACTATTGACCAGTTCAAATAAAGTTCGTACCTTTGCCCTCCGAAGTAAGGGCAGACGTACTGTCCTTGAAATATTCTCATCACAAACAAACGTAATACAAAGAATAGCAAGTATGATAATTGTACCAATCAAGGAGGGCGAAAACATCGAGCGTGCACTCAAGCGTTACAAGCGTAAGTACAACGACATCGGTATCGTTCGCAAACTCCGCAAGCGCCAAGCATTTCAGAAGCCCTCAGACGTAAGACGTCGTATGATGGAGAAGGCTCGCTACGTGCAGTCACTTCGTCAGGAGGAGCTAGACGCTTAAAAAGACTTATTAGAGACTCCATGCTCCGGGCGATCTATACGGCTCAGCGAGTAGCGAGTTCTCATTGATGAAATATTTGCGTAGGGAGTCCCCCCACCGGGGACACTCCCTACGTCTTCTATGCCCAGTACTACTCATCTATACACGTTGAGATGTGCTGGGCTTTCTTGTGTTATATCCTCCTAGATGCAGCCAATCTTACGACTAGCCCTTTGTAGAGACGCACTTGACGTGTAACGATTTGTAGGGACGCACGGTCGTGCATCCGTTGTATCAAGGCGTAACGTCGCCCGTTATCGTTACATTTTGACTTTGTATCCTTTAACGGAGACGGACGCACGAGCCGTGCGTCCCTACAAATCGTTACTCGTCAAATGGAGCCGTATATTACAATACGTCTCATCGAGCTAGCTAACTTGCGGAGACCATGCGTAACAGTAACGCAACAGCTTAGAGTGGCATTTGTTAATATGTTTAGTTACTTTTGCAAGTAAATGGAGGTGCAGTGGCTTTTCTGAGAACTTAACACGAAAGGCTCTATCTGTAAATACACTAGACTAAGAATACTAATCACTAACACACAACAGAATATATGGTGAAACGCTTATCACTTATCATCACAGCACTCGCACTCCTACTAGCGAGTAGCATCTCGGCACTTGCGCAGGTGCAGGTGACGGGTACAGTACTAGAGGAGGGCTCAGACGAGCCTATGCCTAGTGTAGCGGTCTACACAGATGGAGGAGCATCGGGGACCTACACGGAGGGCAATGGGTCCTTCCAACTCAATGTGGCGGCTGGCAGTCAGCTCACCGTGAGCTTCATAGGCTATGAGACCTTGACGCTACGGGTCCCAGCATCGGCTCGAGGTAGCTATGACTTTGGCAAGGTTTACATAGCGACCAGTGCCATCGGACTAGACGAGGTGCGCGTCATCGCATCGGTCGTACCCAAGGACCGACTGACGCCAGTGCCCGTCTCCAACGTCACGATGAAAGCGATCCAGACGCAAGCTCCAAACATTGAGTTCCCCGAGCTACTCAAAGCGACTCCCTCAGTCTACGTGACCAAGGGCGGCGGCGGCTTTGGTGACTCCCGCATCAACCTGCGTGGCTTCGACTCTAATAATATAGGTGTCCTGATCAATGGTGTGCCTATCAATGATATGGAGTCAGGTAAGGTCTACTGGTCCAACTGGGCTGGTCTCAACGACGTCAGCAGCTTCATCCAGGTGCAGCGTGGTCTAGGTGCCTCTAAGCTAGGTCTCTCGTCCGTCGGTGGTACCATCAATATGGTGACCAAGAGCACCGATGCCAAGAAGGGCGGTAGCATCTACACGGGTATAGGTAATGACGGCTTCCTCAAGACCTCTTTCAATGTCTCTACGGGCCTCATGGACAACGGCTGGGCCATCTCCCTTGCAGGCTCTCGTAGCCAAGGCGACGGCTATGTCCGTGGTACGAACTTCGTCGGCTGGAGCTACTTCGTCAACGTCTCTAAGCGCATCAACGACCACCACCGTCTATCCTTCACCGCCTTTGGAGCACCTCAGTGGCACAATCAGCGCGGACAGATGTACCTCATCGAGGACTATCACAACGCTCCTGAGGGTCGTCGCCTCAACCGTGGTTACGGCTATATGAACGGACGCATCGAAGGCGGTGCTTACGCGCGCAACTTCTACCACAAGCCTCAGATCTCCCTCAACCACTACTGGGATATCAATAAGGAGAGCAGTATCTACACCTCCGTCTACGCCTCCATCTCCAATGGTGGTGGCCGTCGCATACGTGGTGCTAAGACAGACTGGCTCACACTCGACTACAACACCGGTCGTCCGAAAGACCCCGCAGCCTTCATGGGTACTCCCGATGGCTTGCTAGACTTCGATCGTGTTATGGAGGCCAATAGAGCTTCCAACAATGGCTCTCAGCTCATCTTCAGTAATGCGGTAAATTCGCACAACTGGTACGGTCTACTCTCCTACTACACCAATAAGTTTAGCGACCTCTTCAAGCTGACCGCCGGCTTCGACGGACGCTTCTATCAGGGCATACACCGTGAGGTCATCGACAACCTACTCGGCGGTGACTACTACATCGAGCCTCAGAACTCATCGACCAAGCTCATGTACCACAAGCCCTACCAGCCTCTCAAGGTGGGCGACCATATCCAGTTTGACAACATCGGCGAGGTCTTGTGGAACGGACTCTTCGCACAAGGTGAGTTCACGGGCGAAAACTTCAACGCCTTCATCTCTGGTGCTATCTCGCACAAAGGCTATCGCTATGTCAACCTCGGCGGTACAGGCGAGAAGTACGATGCGCTGACCCCTCCCGACAAGATCGTCTCTCCGTGGGCTACTTACCTGCCTTGGAGCGTCAAGGCAGGGGCGAGCTACAAGTTCCTCGAGCACAGCAACGTCTTCGTCAATGCGGGTTACTTCACCATTGCACCATACTTCCGCAATGTCTTCTTCCGCTACAACACGACCATCAATACGGGTGCTAAGTATGAGCGCGTCTTCACGGGCGAGGTCGGCTACGGCTTTAAGATGCAAAACCTTCGCATCGACCTCAACGGCTACTACACCAAGTGGCTGGACAAGAGTCTCACACGTAGTATGGGCAACAACACAACGGCCAATATCTCTGGTCTAGATGCTCGCCACGCAGGTGTCGAGCTCGAGGCTACCTACACACCGATCAAGCCGCTTGACATTCGCTTCATGTTCTCTTGGGGCGACTGGATCTGGGCTGACGATGTCAAGGCCGATGTCTTCGACGATGCGCAGCAGTATGTCGGCACCATCAATGCTTTTGTCAAGGGGGTACACGTGGGCAACTCAGCTCAGATGACCTCTGCGCTCGGTATCTCGTGGGAGGCACTCAAAGACTTCCGCCTCAAGGCTGACCTCAACTATGCTGGCAAGAACTACGCAGACTTTGACCCGACGAACCGCACCAAGGAGACCGACAAGGTGGACGCTTGGCGCCTACCCGACTACGTCACGCTCGATCTCGGCGCCAACTACCGCTTTAACATCGGCTCTTGTGACGCGACCGTCTACATCAATGTCAACAACGTGACCAACACCGAGTACATCTCCGATGCTCGCGATGGTAAGACCCACGACATGAAGTCAGCGCTCGTCTACTACGGCTTTGGCACGAACTGGGCAACGGGTCTACGCATTAACTTCTAACTCTCAGACACGCAAATAATATGAAACAGATCACACAGCTCCTCGCAGCCGCAGCACTCCTGCTGCTCACCGCCTGCAATCCGATGGAGCAGATATACAAAGAACTAGACTCGGTAGACCATCCAATAGAGAAGAGCGTCGCCTACGCCCTCACGGATGCCGACTACAAGACGATCGCCGCAGCTTTTACCAAGCAAGAGGAGGCAGGCTACACCGGCTCCGATGCTGAGGCCTTTATGAAAGAGGTCCGGCACGAGGCGAACTATGTCAAGACGAACCGCACGCTCACCGCGTGGGTTTCTCCCGAGAAGTACGTCCCAGCTCTCATGGCTAAGATGTACCCCGAGTGGGGCAAGGGCTCTGCCGTGACCGTCTCTTACGCTATGCAGCAGCCCCCCGCAGAGGACGCTGCTCTAGACAAGCTCATCTCGGTCAAGGTCTCCGCCGACGATGCGACCAAAGCTGGTCTCACGGCAACAGACCCTAACAAGCTTTCCAAAGATGAGATCGCTAAGCTCGGCAAGTACCTAGCAACGACCTACGCTGAGAAGGGCACTAGCTACCTAGCGAAAGTTGCTCTCGCTGATGGGCAGCGAAACATGCTCTTCATCGGAGAGCGTCTCGCCGATAATCGTATCTATAAGGTCATCTCACCCGCTGAGTACCAAGCTATGGGCAGTAAGTACGGCAACTTCAGTAGCTCGATGCTCCCCGAGCGGTACATTCCACAGCTACTGCAGCAGAGCATACCGTACGCTCAGCCTGGTAACCAGCTTATCGTGGTCTACGAGTGGTTTGACAACAAGGTCACCACGCCTGAGTATCAGAGCTTCAAGCTCGAGGGCAATCAGTGGCGTGTAGCTCAGACCGCAAGCCAGTTTGTCAACATCGGCAAGCAGTGGATCTTCGACCCGACCATCCGCTTCACGCTGACGGCCGATGACTATATGATACTGCACGCTTGGGTCAAGGCCAATAAGCCCGACTACATCAGCGAGAAGTACCCCGACAATGAGGAGTGGTGGTTCTGCGGTAGTGCTTACTACAAGAACTTCAACCTCGACGGTGGCAAGAGCGTCGGTGCTCGTCCTGATGAGGAGGGCAAGTCTACCGAGGAGCTATTCAAGCTACGCCTAGAGCGCATCAAGGAGGGTCTCCAACTCATCCTCAAGGCGCACTATGCGGACAAGCCCGCACAGACCAACGGCATCGACCAGATGTACGTCATCACCACAGGCTTACGACAAAACTACACCAATAGCACCATCACCTTTACCTACAAGGGTCTCGGCGGTGGCAACTTCGAGTACGTCTCTGGTCCAAATGCGATCTAACCTGACGCTCTGAGACATCGCCTTAGACCAGGCGATGCCTGACAACTCAACACCTTTAGGGGCAGTCGGCTCATCGGCCGGTTGCCCCTATTTCTTTGT
>CAMCJO010000178.1 GCA_945875135.1 uncultured Porphyromonas sp. | reverse complement strand
ATTGTCCTCACACGACACCTCTAGGGAGATGGCCGATATATTCTCACTGACGGTGCGCTCAGAGGAGCCATCACGGTCAGGCTCTATACCGACCATGATCTCCTGATAGTCATTGTACCCATCGTACGAGGTGCCGCCACCAGTACCTAGCACATCAGGATTGATCGCATAAAGGAGGAAGTACCCATTGGCTATGCCGTCCCATCCGAGATTGATATGGAAGTAGCCGTCCGGCTTATAACCATCGCAGACGAAGGCGTGACCGACCGTACTACTAGCACCAGCGTAGTAGATGGGACGTCCCTCGTTGAGCTCCTTGGCTATGATGTCCATCCAGTCCGCCATCTTGTAGTTCATACGGCTGAGCAGCTGGATATTCTTTTTGTACTTAAAGTACTTCTGCAGGCCCTCCTTGGGGTACTGAGAGAAGGTGCCACTACCCGCAGGACTATACTGCATGTGTGAGAGGACACCCACATGATAGCATAGCGTAGAGAGCGCATCGGTCACATCTTGTGGCTCATACCGCTGATTAGGACGTTCAGGCATTTTGTTCCAGAGGTAAGTAGTCTGCGAGAAGTCGACTTGATGCTCGGTGCCATCGTCCTCTTTATACTCGCAGATCCCCACCCCCTTGTCAGGCCACCGATGATAGCGTAGGATCTGCGATATAGCTGTTGCGACACAACCCACGACAGACTGACCGCCATTCTTGTAGGGACAGCGTGTATTGAAGGGGTAGTCCTGCCCCCACTGAATATCGCCCAGTAGCGGAGCCACCCCCTCAGGGCGTAGCTGCGAGGTGCGTGGCATCACTACGGGCTCGCCACGCGCTACCAAAGCGTGCAGTGCTGCACGTACCTGAGCGAGAAACGACGCAATATGCTCTGGCTGCTCCTCATCTGGGATAAAAGCTCCCTCGTCAGCGTAAGCGATCACCTCAGGCAGTAGATCATCACCCGAGATCATCACATAGCCTCGCTCGCTACCTATATTATATACGTAATAGGCGGAGGCAAGCGTCTGCACGGCTGAAGCTGTCGTCTGGCGACGTGCAGACACTCCATCAGCGTCAGCGGCTGGAGCTGACACAAGAGTCAGCAAGGGCGTGGCTGCTGAGCGCAGTGTAGCTAGCTCGCTACGGCTCAGGTGCTGTGTGGTGTATTGCTCGGCTATGAGGCGAGCCTGCTGCTCTGTGCGGGGCTTGGCCCATAGTGTACTCACACTGAGTATTAGCGCTAAGGCTAGGAAGGGAAAAAAGCGTTGGATCATATCATTGTGGCATTTGTCCAGAAGACAAATGTAATACAATTTTGCTACACAGCAGCTTACCCGATCTCCTCAAGAGCTAACGCATAGTGCTGAGACAGCCAATAGTAGTTAGCTTTAGTTAGAGAGCCTTTTCGGCCCTTCACAAAGGCACCAATTGCCAAAGTCTGAGTCAGGAGCATTTGCTTTTGTCAAAATAATTGCGTTACTTTGCAGTCTGATTGCAGACCCACACCATGATGATGCTAATGGATGGGGCTGTGTCGATCTCAGAAACATCGTAGAAGTATAAAAGAAATACCACACCGTCATGTCTAAGATATGTCAGATCACCGGTAAGAAGGCTATGGTGGGCAACAATGTATCCCACTCAAAGCGTCGCACGAAGCGCACCTTTGACGTTAACCTCTTCCGCAAGAAGTTTTACTGGCCCGAGGAGGATCGCTGGATCTCCCTCAAGGTTTCAGCAGCTGGGCTCAGGCTCATCAACCGCGTAGGACTCAACGAGGCTCTGCGCCGTGCTAGCGATGCGGGCTACCTAAGCATCAAGAGCAAATAAACCACTCACTCCTTTAATCACACTCATTTACTATGTCTAAGAAAGGTAAAGGCGATCGAGTACAGGTAATACTCGAGTGCACAGAGCACAAAGAGAGTGGCATGCCAGGCACCTCTCGCTACGTCACTACAAAGAATAGAAAGAATACCACACAGCGTCTAGAGCTTAAGAAGTACAACCCTATACTTAAGCGCTACACACTACACCGTGAGATTAAGTAATCATCTCTCCCCTTCCACTAACAAAATAAGAACTAAGTACAATGGCTAAAAAATCGGTCGCAACCTTTAGAACGGGCGATGGTCGCTCATACTCGAAGGTTATCAAGATGGTCAAGTCGCCTAAGACTGGTGCTTATACCTTCCAAGAGGAGATGGTACCAAATGACCACGTACAGGACTTCCTCAAGAAGTAACCTGAACAAGCTTATATAGAGACGCCACCATAGAGGCGGGGGCTACAGAAGCACTCCCCCTCTGCTCGGTGAGCGCACACCATACGGAGAGCATCGATACGACTAGTCGTGTCGGTGCTCTCTTGCTATATATCCAAAGCACACGCCACTCATACCGCCTCCCCCATAACCTAGACTCCGCAGATCGTTTTGTCGAGAAGAGCATCTGGGAAAATACAACGTCGACTCGCTACAATAATTTAGAACCGACTACATATCTATACGGTGCCATGTCGGGAAAAAGTGATTTCCACGTGGATGTTTCGAAATACCCACGTGGAAAAAGAAAATTCTCCACGTGGGCGCGAAATAAAACTTCGGAAGAATGAAATGAAACTTCGGAGGAATCAAATGAAACTTCGGAGGAATTCTTTGACGCCCACGTGGAAAATGAAAAATATCCACGTGGATATGCGAGAAAGGATAGAATCGGGCGAATTTCCCCGTAAAGATATGTAAATAGAGACTAGAGGTTAGAAGTTAGAGATTAGAGGTTAGGTGTGGCACATTATATATAGTGACCTCATCTAAGCCTCGCTTGTCGCTCATGTGTAGCCCCTGACGGAGCGATTACAATGAGACTGTTGCAAAAGTCAACAGTCTCACAATCTTGCTTGCAAGATTGTCCTGACTTTGCAGAAAGGATGAAGCGCAAGGCGCTGAGGGTGAGGTCTGAAGGGAGCATACATCCGTATGTGACCGAAGCCGAATCCCGAAAGCAACACAGCGATTCGCCTTTATGCAACAGTCTTACAATGCGTCAGCCCTGTATTTTCCACACCAAAAAGCAATTTGGAGTGGAGCTCGCCCTGCACGAAGGAGTTGACTCTATCCGAGATCCGATATTTTTCATTACTTTTGTTCGAGGGACAGTGGCAAGGAGCCACAAGAGCTTCCTTCAGACACTTACGAGAACTCAATAAACTATATAAAGCTATGACACAGCACAACATTGATCTCTCACAGTATGGCATCAAAGCGCCTGCTGAGATCATTTACAACCCCTCGTACGATCAACTCTACGAGGCTGAGCTACAACCAGACCTAACAGGCTATGACCGCGGACAGCTGACCGAGCTGGGCGCTGTCAACGTGATGACGGGCGTCTACACGGGTCGCTCGCCAAAGGACAAGTTCTTCGTCCTCGATGACACCACCCGCGACACCATCTGGTGGACCACCCCAGAGTACCCCAACGACAACAAGCCTACCAGTCAGGAGACTTGGCGAGAGCTTAAGAAGATTGCCACCGAGGAGCTCTCGGGCAAGAAGCTTTACGTCGTCGACGCCTTCTGCGGTGCTAACCCCGACACTCGCCTCAAGATCCGCTTTATCATGGAGGTTGCTTGGCAGGCTCACTTCGTCACCAATATGTTTATCCGCCCCACCAAGGAGGAGCTGGCAAACTTCGGCAAGCCCGACTTTGTCGTCATAAATGCTTCAAAGGCTAAGGTGACCAACTACAAGGAGCTCGGGCTGAACTCCGAGACGGCTGTCGTCTTTAACCTAACCGAGAAGATACAGCTCATCCTCAACACCTGGTATGGTGGTGAGATGAAGAAGGGTATGTTCTCCTATATGAACTACCTCAACCCGCTCCGTGGCAATGCCTCGATGCACTGCTCGGCCAATACGAACCAGGATGAGACAGAGACCGCTATCTTTTTCGGCCTCTCTGGCACGGGCAAGACGACCCTCAGCACCGACCCCAAGCGCAAGCTGATCGGCGACGACGAGCATGGCTGGGATGACAATGGTATCTTTAACTACGAGGGCGGCTGCTACGCTAAGGTGATCAACCTGAGCAAAGAGTCGGAGCCTGACATCTACAACGCCATCCGCCGTGATGCTCTGCTAGAGAATGTGACGGTAGATGCCAATGGTAAGATAGACTTCTCTGACAAGTCTGTCACGGAGAATACACGTGTCTCCTACCCTATCTACCACATTGATAACATTGTCAAGCCTGTCTCTAAGGCAGGTCATGCCAACAAGGTGATCTTCCTCTCGGCAGACGCTTTCGGTGTCCTACCTCCCGTCTCGATCCTTGATCCTGAGCAGACGCAGTACTACTTCCTCTCAGGCTTCACGGCCAAGCTAGCTGGTACAGAGCGTGGTGTCACGGAGCCTACACCGACCTTCTCGGCATGCTTTGGCGCAGCTTTCCTCTCACTCCACCCGACCAAGTACGGTCAGGAGCTTGTCAAGCGCATGAAGGCTGTCGGCGCTAAGGCTTACCTCGTCAATACGGGCTGGAACGGCACGGGCAAGCGTATCTCGATCAAGGATACCCGTGGCATCATCGATGCGATCCTCGATGGCTCGATCGATAAGGCTCCGACGAAGACGCTACCCCACTTCAACTTCGCCATCCCGACGGAGCTACCGGGCGTAGACCCCGCTATCCTCGATCCACGAGACACTTATGCCGATCCCGCTGAGTGGGAGACGAAGGCTCAGGATCTGGCTAAGCGCTTTATCAAGAACTTCGAGAAGTTTGCCACCAACGAGCATGGCAAGAAGCTCCAGGAGGCTGGTCCTAAACTCTAATCGGGCTGACTCATAACTAACCAGCAGAGGTTCCACTCTCCCATGAGTGAGACCTCTGCTTTTGTTTTTCGTCATCGTACAGCCCTAAATCTCGCAAATCTTACGAGTAGCCCTTTGTAGGGACGCACGGTCGTGCGTCCGTTGTGTCAAAGCAAGACGGATGCTGTCTCTTATACACATCTCCGAGCCCACGAGACCTCTCTACATCTC
>CAMCJO010000177.1 GCA_945875135.1 uncultured Porphyromonas sp. | reverse complement strand
ATAAGCGACAAGCACGGCATAGACGAGGTCATTATATTATAATGCGTCAGCCGTGAAATGTGCGGCGACGGCATACGCTATATCGAGATTATTTCGTACATTTACGGAGCCTAAAATGCGGAGATGCGACCTTATCGCAAGCTTCGCTCTAGGCGATGACAATATAATGCGCTAGTAATGAGCTATAAATCGTTTTCTATCCAGGTTGCCCGGACCGCTTCCATGGCGAGTCTGGTGCCTTGGTCTGCTCCTAGCCTATCCACTCTCCCTATGACAAAAAAAATAAAACAATATAATGACGAACGAATGGCAATACACCCCCTTCACCCGAGAGGAGGAGGTGGGTGGCTCTCAACTGGCGCATGCCTTGAGAATACCCGCTGTGGCGGGACGCCTACTCTATCGTCGCGGTATCCGTACGGAAGCAGAGGCACAGCGATTCTTTCATCCATCGCTGGAGGATCTGCACGACCCCTTTCTGATGCAAGATATGGATCTGGCGGTCAAGCGTCTCAACAAGGCGCTAGGACGCAAGGAGCATATTATGATATACGGTGACTACGATGTAGATGGCACGACGGCTGTATCTCTAATCTATAAGTACCTCCGCTCGGCGGGGTGTAGCGAGCATCTGCTGAGCTACTATATCCCTGGACGAGACGATGAGGGCTACGGCGTATCCTATCGAGGCGTGGATTATGCCCACGAGATAGGTGCGACACTAATCATTGTGGTGGACTGTGGCATCAAGGCTATCAACGAGATAGCCTATGCTAAGACGCTGGGCATAGACTTTATCATCTGCGACCACCACCACCCCGACGACCAGCTACCCGATGCAGTGGCCGTCCTAGATCCTAAGCGACCAGACTGTCACTACCCCTTTGAGGAGCTCTGCGGGTGTGGCGTGGCGTTTAAGTTTATGCAGGCCTTTGGGATGAACAATGGCTTCCCCTCGGCTTCGCTCTTTAAGCTCCTAGACCTCGTCGCAGTGAGTATCGCTGCCGATCTAGTCTCTGTGATGGATGAGAATAGGATCCTGGCGCACTATGGACTGCGTCAGCTCAATCGCAATCCCTCGATGGGCCTCAAGGGGATCATCAAGACTTGTGGTCTCGAGGGACGTAAGATCACGATGGCCGATATCATCTATAAGATCGGGCCGAGGATCAATGCCTCGGGACGTATGATGAATGGCCGTGAGGCGGTCGATCTCCTTCTGAGCAATGATGCGAAGACGACAGCCCGCATGAGCGAGCTGATCGACGAGTACAACGTGCGTCGTCGTGAGCTAGACCGCTCTACGACCGACGAGGCTATGCAGCTCCTACAGGTCAATCCCGAGCTGGCGCATCAGCCCATCGTAGTCCTCTACCAGCCAGACTGGCACAAAGGGGTCATAGGGATCGTCGCCTCGCGTGTGGCCGAGTATACCAATAGACCGACGATCGTGCTGACAGGCACGAGCGACCGAATCGTGGGCTCGGCGCGGAGTGTCGGCGGGATAGACATCTACAGTATCATCGAGGAGGCTAGAGATCTGCTCTTAAACTTCGGCGGCCACACTTATGCCGCTGGGCTGACCCTCCTGCCAGACAAGCTCCCCGACTTTCGTGCTTACATACAAGGAGTCAATGCGGTGACAACTAGTGACCGAGCACAGTCCACACCGATAGAGATCGATGCCGAGATAGAGCTACGTGAGGTGACGCAGAGACTCTACACGACGATACAGCGCTTTGCCCCGTATGGGCCGGACAACTACCAGCCCCTCTTTGTGACGCAGCAACTCTATGACGGAGGGGCGAGCAGAGCTGTGGGGCGCAATGGCGAGCACTTTAAGGTAGATGCTATACCTACTCTGGGGTCTAAGAAGCACTGCCCAGGGATCGCGTTCAACCAAGCACCAGCCTTCCGCTTTGTTAAGAAGTCTTCGGCGGGGAGAGCGAATGCACCCTTTGCCCTTGTCTACCAAATAGATGAAAACCACTTTAACGGAGTTGTCTCTCTGCAATTACTAGTCAAGGATGTCAAACCACAACGACCCGGAGAGGACCTCTTTGCCTCCCAGCGATGAGGTGGCAGGCAATTCCTCTGAGCACAGCGAAGCTGTCGACTGGGACTTGCTCCTCGAGGAGCAGGATGACCTGTGGCGTGATGTAGCGACCGACCCGCGAGCTGACACCGAGCGCGAGCAGCTAGGCGAGACCACTACTCAACCGGCAAGCGACCAACTAGAGACATCGCAGACCACCTCTGCGGACGATGAGACTACCCCCCTAGGAGTACTTCATCGCTACTGGGGCTACCCCGCCTTCCGACTCAAGCAGGCGGAGATCATCGACAGCGTCTTGGCGGGGCGAGACACGCTCGGGCTGCTACCCACGGGTGGAGGTAAGAGCATCACCTTTCAGGTGCCGACGATGCTACACGACGGACTGACGCTCGTGGTCACACCGCTCATAGCACTCATGAAGGATCAGGTCGATGGCCTCAACAAGCGGGGCATGTCTGCCGTGGCTATCCACTCGGGCATGGAGTATAAGGAGATCCATCGTGCCTTGGACAATTGCCTGTATGGCGGGTGTAAGTTCCTCTACCTCTCGCCTGAGCGACTCAGCTCGCCACTCTTTCTCGCCTGTCTACCCGAACTACCGATACAGCTGATCGTGGTGGACGAGTGTCACTGTATCTCGCAGTGGGGCTACGACTTCCGCCCTAGCTATCTGAAGATAGCAGAGATACGTCGCTATTACCCTACTGTGCCCCTGCTAGCACTCACAGCGACCGCCACGCCTGAGGTGGTCGCCGACGTGATGGCTCGTCTTAGCTTTCGTGAGCCGCATGTCATCAGTAGTTCTTTCGCACGGGACAACCTGCAGTATATCGTACGTCCTACGACAGACAAGGCGACGGAGCTCCTCCATATCCTCGCCTCGACGACTGGTAGCGCGATCGTCTACTGTCGTAACCGTAAGAAGACACAAGAGCTGGCTGAGATGCTACAGGAGGCGGGCGTCTCGGCACACTACTACCACGCGGGGCTGACCCATGCGGAGCGAGAGATCAAGCAAAACGCCTGGATGGCGGGAGAGGTGCGTGTGATGGTCTGCACGAATGCTTTCGGCATGGGCATCGACAAGCCCGATGTGCGTCTCGTGGTGCACTGGAGTATGCCGGTGGCTCTGGAGGAGTACTTCCAAGAGGCGGGACGTGCGGGGCGTGACGGGCTGCGCGCTTTTGCCGTGGTGCTATATGAGCGACGGGATCGTGGCATGCTCCAGCAGCGGGTGCAAAACGAATTTCCCGACAAAGCTTACATCCGTGACATCTACGATACCCTCTACAGTTACCTAGGGATAGGTCTCGGCGAGGGCTTGGAGCGCAGCTATGAGATAGATCTAGAGGCGTTTGTACGCACAGAGCATCTGCACCCGATACGTAGCTTGAGTGCTTTGCACATCCTCGAGTTGGCGGGTGCCTGGGAGCTGCTCCTCGACGAGGCACGCTCACGGCTCATCGTAGAGGTCTCTAGAGAGGAACTATACTACATCCGAGGCTTGTCCGCCCAAGATGACAAAGTGCTACGAGCTGTCTTAAGAAACTACTCGGGACTCTTTGCCGATTACGTCTTCATCGACGAGCGTACCCTCTCCATACAGACGCACCTGACGGGAGAGGAGGTCTACGACAGCCTAGTCCGGATGAGCCAGCGAGGCATCATTCACTACATCCCGCGCAAGCGTTTGCCCCGTATCCTCTTCTACACACGGCGGGAGCGCAAGCATCACTTCCTCATACCCCCCGAAGTGTACGAGCTGCGCAAGGAGGCGATGACCAAGCGACTCACCGCCACCATCGCATACCTAGACGGTCAGCAGGGGTGCCGACAGGCGATGCTCCTACACTACTTTGGCGAGGAGCTGGCTGAGCCGTGCGGGCGCTGTGACCTTTGTCTAGCTCGTAAGGCGCGCGCCCAGCGTAGTGAGGAGGATCTAGAGACACGCCTCAAGAGTTTTCTAGAGCAAATGGAGGTGCCTTCGCTTACTTTGCAGACTTTGGCTAAGAGACTTGAGGTCAAGCCGAAAGCTTTGCTCCCGATCCTGCAGCAGCTCCTTGAGACAGACGACCGCTACCGTACCGATGGGGTACATCTGTATAAGAATAAGTAATCGAAAAGTGACCACAATATGATCCTACACCCACACGCTAAGATCAACCTCGGGCTGCGTATCTTACGCCGCCGACCGGACGGCTACCACGACATCGAGAGCTGCATGCTCCCCATTGGCTGGGCGGATCAGCTCACGGTAGAGATAGCTACAGGAGCCACGGCGGACTCATACAAGATAGCTGGTCTGGCAGGTGAACTACCCATCGAGCGCAATCTGATCTACAAAGCGTTGCAGCTACTCCGAGTGCACCACCCGGAGATACCTCCGCTACGGCTCAAGCTTGAGAAGCGAATTCCGACAGAAGCTGGTCTCGGCGGGGGCTCCGCCGATGCCGCCTACACGCTCCTAGCGATCAACGAACTGTGTTGCTTAGAGCTTTCTCCGGAACAACTGGAGACGTTGGCGGGAGAGCTGGGGAGCGACTGCCCCTTCTTCATCCAGTCCCGTCCCGTGCTGGTCACAGGCCGTGGCGAAAGGCTCACGCCACTCACGATGCCGTCCGCACTGCACGGCAAATGGCTCCTCGTCGTCAAGCCTCCCATCGGTATGAGCACCGCCGAGGCGTACCGACAGGTGACACGCCACCCCGAGGCGGAGGGCAAGCTCGCTGCACTCCTAGAGCAACCGATAGCGCAGTGGCGGGAACTCATCGTCAATGACTTCGAGTCCGTCGTCTTCGCGCACTACCCCGCGCTAGCCGCTCTGCGAGACACGCTCTACCGCCACGGCGCCCTCTACGTCGCCATGTCCGGCTCCGGCACCGCCCTCTACGGCCTCTTCGCCGACAACCCGCTCTCCCCGTCCATCGCCACCGCCCCCTCTTCGTCGTCTGCCGCCTCGTCCTCGCTCGCTGGCCACCTCGCCGATCTCCCCGTCTGGCT
>CAMCJO010000176.1 GCA_945875135.1 uncultured Porphyromonas sp. | reverse complement strand
TAGCCTTTACAGATAGCCACGTAGAAAACACCAAATTTCTACGTGGCTATTTTTTTATTCTCCACGTAGGCGAGCATCATTTCTTCGGACTTATCATTTGATTCCTCCGAAGTTTCATTTCTCCTCCACGTGAAGAATATTTCTCCTCCACGTGGAGATTGACGACTTCTGAGTCAAGATCATCTCGAGTCACGAAAGATCTATTTTTTTACTACATTTGCCTAAAGCGATATTGACAGACAATAATACTAACTGGAGTCAATAATGTTATGACGACAACTAGGTGTATAGAGGTAAATAAGAGAAGCTTGGTACTCGCTATTGCATTACTCTGCTTTGGTGGTATGAGCGTATATGCTCAGGAGACAAAAGCTCCATTTTCTATCGGTGATAAGTGGTATTATAGTACCGAACGGATTGGTTGGGATGGTCTAGGTGAAGGGTCGTATTGTTGTATTCTTAAGTAGATCAAAGCTATGTCTAGACACAGATTACTTTCTTGTATGCTTGCTATCTTGCTAGGCTCTCTAGGGCTTGCAGCACAAGAGGCTCTGCCTCTGCATCCAGGCGTAGGGTCGGAGTGGTATTACGACATTGCCTCCTTGAGAGTTCCCTACGGATATGAGTATGGATACATCAAGGTGGCTATCGTCCAGGATACAGTCGTAGATGAGATCCCCTGTCTTAAGACTGTCTCGGAGTTTTATAACGAGCGGGGACATTTGTTCGATCGCAAGACAGGGTTGGTGCTTTATGAAGGTGCTAAGGCGTACGACCTGTGCGATGGTAAGAAGTACCTCAAGTATGACCTTGATGCTCAGGAGGGAGAGGAGGTGCCCATCGGGTTTAACTATCAGCATATGGATCCCCAAAGACACAGCATCTTAGGAGCTAAGGCTATCGTAGAGAAGCGTGAGCTAGTCGATATAGATGGTCATCAGCTGATACGACAGCTCTACAAGATAGATGTGCGCTATAAGACAGAAGAAGGAGAGGTCGTAGACACCCTGCGCAGGAGCTTCACGCAGCTTATAGGCTGTGAGGAGCGAGATAACCTGCAGGGGATCTTCCCTCTCTGGTATGATCCTACGGGAGATACGAAGCTCTTCGATAGTCCTAATGAGAAGTTTAGATGCTTCCATAGCCCATCATTTGAGTACAAGGCAAAGTATGGACATGATTGCGACTATGTATCTTATCCAGTGGCTATAGAGCTGGTGCAAAGGGCTACGCCAAGGCTTTGGATCGAAGGCGATAAGCTCCTATGGAGCGAAGTGATACCTCAAGTGATCTCCGTCTACGATATGTCTGCCACATTCATCCGCAGAGTGACGATAGCAGACGGACTCTCGTCTGCTGAAGTAGACTTTCTCACAAAGGGAGAGAGCTACCTCTTCGTCGTAGAGGACTCTCTGGACCAGAGATATGCGCAGACGTTGCTCTTTTGATAATACTTCCTATTTGCCTTTAGGTAGTCGCTTCACCTGTAGGTAGCCGCAATAGACACTAGGCGTAAGAGAAGTAGCTCTGTGCTCTGTCGCTTGCAGTGAAGCTTAGCCAGTAAGGGCAATACGCGGAAATGAGCGCCTCGCAAAAAACTAGGCTATAAAACTCCCCATGAAGTTTTTTTCCCTACATTTGTAACTGTGTTGCACTTGACATTGGAATGTGCGTAATTATCAGATAGTTATGGTTAATTATCAGACCCCTAATTACCATACCGTAATTACAATACTACTTTTTAACAATGCTTTAACAGCGCTTGGTCACAAATGTTACCGGGGCTTTAATTCTTATATCGGTATCTTTGCATCAGAAGTTTAAATGAGATCGTTATGACAGAAAATAAGATGTTTTGTTTCCAGTGTCAGGAAACTGCAAAGGGAACAGGTTGCACCATTAAGGGTGTATGCGGTAAAGAGGCTGAAACTTCAAAGTGGCAAGATTTGTTGCTCAGCGTTGTACGTGGTGTGGGAACTATCCAACATACGCTGGGGGAAAAGGCATCAAAAGAAGTTGCCGACTTCCTCGTAGATGCATTGTTTTCAACGATTACTAATGCGAACTTTGATGATCAGAGTATATTAAATAGGGTGGACACGGGCATTGCTCTGAAAAAACAATTGCTCGAAACAGCTTTAAGCAAGAACATTACTGTCCCTAATTATCAAGAAGTTCACTGGAGTGGCGAGAAGTCTGACTACTCTGAGGAAGGCAAACGCGAAGGAGTGCTTCGCAACGAGAACGCTGACCTCCGTTCACTGAAGGAACTCACCGTTCTTGGTCTTAAAGGTATAGCCGCTTATTATGACCATGCGGCTCGTTTAGGCGAAACGAATGAAGAGATTATTGCTTTCATGTGCAAGGCTCTTGCCACGATTACTGCTCCAGATGCAGATATGGAAACACTTCTGGGCATCGTACTCGAGACAGGTAAATATGGTGTAGACGTAATGGCGTTGCTCGATAAAGCCAACACAGAGGCATACGGTACCCCTGAACTCACAAAGGTTAATATCGGTGTTGGCAAGAAGCCTGGTATTCTCATTTCAGGACACGACCTTAAGGATATTGAAGACCTTCTTATTCAGACAGAAGGCACAGGCATCGACGTTTATACCCACGGCGAGATGTTGCCAGCGCATTACTATCCACAACTAAAGAAATACAAGCACCTTGTGGGCAACTACGGCAATGCGTGGTGGAAGCAGAAGGAAGAGTTTGCAAGCTTCAATGGTCCTATCGTATTTACTACAAACTGTATCGTACCGCCTGCAAAGAATGCAAACTATGCTGAGAGAGTATTCACAACCAACTCTACTGGTTTCCCAGGTTGGAAGCACATCGCAACAGGCGAAGATGGTAAGAAAGATTTCTCTGAAGTTATCGCATTGGCTAAGACCTGCAAGGCTCCACAGGAAATAGAAACTGGAGAAATTGTAGGCGGATTTGCACACGCTCAAGTATTTGCGCTTGCCGACCAAGTAGTAGAAGCTGTGAAGAGTGGTGCTATCCGCAAGTTTGTCGTGATGAGCGGTTGCGACGGTCGTATGAAGAGCCGCAACTATTACGAAGAGTTTGCCAAGGCTCTGCCAAAAGATGTTGTAATCCTCACCAGCGGCTGTGCAAAGTATAGATACAACAAGTTAAACCTCGGAGATATTAATGGTATTCCGCGTGTTCTTGATGCTGGACAGTGCAACGACTCTTATTCTTGGGCAGTGGTGGCACTCAAACTGAAAGAGATTTTTGATGCAAACGACATCAACGACCTGCCAATCTTCTTCAACATCGCATGGTACGAGCAGAAGGCTGTCATCGTTCTGCTTGCCCTTCTGCACCTTGGCGTGAAGAATATACATATCGGTCCTACCCTTCCAGCTTTCGTTTCTGAAGGCGTACTACAAGTGTTGGTTGACAATTTCGGACTTACAGGCATTTCTACAGTGGAAGAAGACATTCAGAAATATATTCTCTGACATACACGTCCCTCGATAAACAACTATCGAGGGATTTTCTTTTAACATACAATAAGAAGGAATAGAGTGCATTATTCTTAAAAGCAAACAAATATGGAAGTATCAATGCACGAAATACTAACAAATAGTCCCTTTTTCAATGGATTAACCGCTAAGGAAATTAAAGCGCTATTACAAACGGTAACCTATAAAATAGTGGAATATCCTGCCAAGGAGATTTACACACTTGCTGGTATGCCTTGCAAGTATGCCGACTTTATCCTCAAAGGCGAACTGATTTCGCGTATGACTGGTTTGTCAGGCAAGCAAGTGCAGATAAATCGTCTGAAAGCTTGTGTCTTGATAGCTCCAGCGTTTATTTTTGCCAAGAATAACGCTATGCCCGTAAGTGTAGAAACCGCACAGCACACTACCATTATGCGCATGATGCCATCGGAACTTAAACATCTGATAGATACCAACGAGCGCATACGAATGAACTTCATTCAGCTTCTTTCGTCTATTGGTGTCTTCCTCACCCAGAAACTTCGTATGCTATCTCTCTTCACTGTCCGCGAAAAGGTGGCTTACTTCTTGATGAAAGCAGCCAAAGAACAACAAAGCCGCACAATAAAACTCAGTAATAGCCGTCAGGAGATAGCCGACACATTCGGTATTCAGAAGTTCTCGCTATTGCGATGCCTTTCCGAATTTGAAGATAATGGTGCCATTAAAATAGACGGAAAACAGATAACTATTCTCAATTCAGATAAAATGAAATAGGAGAAACAAAAGTTATAATTGCAACGACTAAGTCCGTTTATAGTACTTGTGGCAATTACTGTCTATGATAGCTATGCTATACGCCAACTATAAATCAGTCGACCAGGGCTGACGCATTATATATAATGAGCTCATCGACCTCTCTACTCCTCGCTTGTAGCTAATGTGTAGCTCCTGACTGAGCGATTAAGATGCGTCAGCCCTAGCTGGGAAAAAATCGAAGCTGGCTCGCTACAATAATTTAGAGCTGATTACATATCGATACGGGGCTGTGTCGGGGAAAAGTGATTTCCACGTGGAGATTTTGAGATATCCACGTGAGGAAGAAAAAATTCTTCGGAGGAATCAAATGAAACTTCGGAGGAATGAAATGAAACTTCGGAAGAAATGATTCGCCCCCACGTGGGGAAGAAAAAATATCCACGTGGAGATTTGAGATTCCCCACGTGGATATTCGGGAAAGGATGGGATCGGACGAATTTCGCCGTAAAGATATGTTATTAGAGATTAGAGGCTAGAGATTAGAGGTTAGAGATCCGATCACTCTGATAGCTCCGATGGTTTCGATAGCTAACAGCCAATAACTAACAGCCAATAGCTAACAGCCAACAGCCAATCCATGGCTGACACATTATATATAATGAGCTCATCTATGCCTCGCTTGTCGCTCATGTGTTGCTTCTGAAAAGACGATTATAATGCGTCAGCCCCGATCAGTCGACTGTTTTTGAAAATTAGTCGACTGTTTTTTTCGTATTTTCCACTCCAAAATCAATAGTGTCCTAAACGTTTTGCAGGGTAAAGAGAAAAGGGTAGGTTTGTAATTG
>CAMCJO010000175.1 GCA_945875135.1 uncultured Porphyromonas sp. | reverse complement strand
TGGAGATTCGAGAAAGGAGGGAATCGGACGAATTTCCCCGTAAAGATATGTAAAGGTGCTAGAGGTTAGAAATTAGAAGTTAGAGATTAGAGATCCGATCCCTCCGATCTACTCCGATTAGCTCAGATCCCTCCGATCCCTAACTTCTAATCTCTAACCTCTTTCCACCCTCTAGCTACTTTTTCGTATCTTTGAGCTACCTATTACTCTGACACCTTACAGCGTATGTCCGACACCACAGCATTTACCCCCGAAGACCTCAGCTACCTCGCTGAGCGGGGCATCTCCGACAGCGAAGCGGAGCGACAGCTCAAGCTACTCGTCGAGGGGACGCCCTACCTCGTTATCGTTGACTCGGCCAAGATCGAGCGAGGCATCGTGCGCCTAGCTACTGACGAGATGGTTCAGTACCTCGACCTATGGCACGACTACCTGCAGAAGCCGGAGACCGACGTCATCAAGTTTGTCCCCGCCTCGGGAGCAGCGAGTCGTATGTTTAAGGCACTCTACGGGCTCCCCAAGGAGCAGCAGATCTCGCACGATGACTTGACACCTGACCAGCAGACGTTTGTGGATCATCTAGAGTCTTTTGCCTTCTATGAGAAGCTGAGCGAGACCTGTCTGCGCAACAATTGGCGCACCATGAGCAAGTTGGTCGAGAGCGAGCAGTACGGCACCATCATCGACAACCTCCTCGACACGCACGGCATGAGCTACGGCTCGCTACCCAAGGGGATGCTCCTCTTCCACGACTACCCTAATGGTACCAAGCGCACCCCTATCGAAGAGCACATGGTCGAGGGCGCACTCTATGCGCAAGACATACACGGACGTGTACGACTACACTTCACCGTATCGCCAGAGCATCTAGAGGCTTTTCGCTCTCTCGTGGATAGACGCATCCAGAGCTTCGAGGATCTCTTCGGATGTCGCTACCAAGTGACCTATAGTGTCCAGGAGTCTAGCACCGACACGATCGCTCTAGATATAGAGCGTGGCATGCCCTTTCGCCGTGCTGATGGCACGTTGCTCCTCCGCCCCGGTGGGCACGGCACGCTCATAGGCAATCTCGGACGCCTTGACGCTTCCGTTGTTTTCATCAAAAACATCGACAACGTCACGCCCGACCATCTGAAGAGCAATACGGTCCTCTACAAAAAGCTCCTCGGCGGCATCCTCCTCGCAGTACGTGACCGCATCTTCGGCTATCTACAGCAGCTCAAGCGCGCGAAGGTGAGCAAGGCTCTGACGGAGGAGATCTTGACCTTCCTCGATGAGACGCTCTGCATACAGATCCCACACGCCGAGTTACTCAGCGAGGAGGAGCTGATACCTAAGCTGATGAGCAAGCTCAATCGCCCGATACGAGTCTGCGGTATGGTGCGCAACGAGGGCGAGCCTGGCGGTGGCCCCTACCTAGTACGCGAAGCCGACGGCACCACCTCGCTGCAGATCCTAGAGAGCGTACAGGTGGACAAGAACAACCCCGAGGCACTTGAGATGATGCGCGAAGGAACCCACTTCAACCCGGTCGACCTCTGCTGCTACATACGAGACTACGAGGGCAACCCCTTTGACCTGCACAAGTATGTCAATCCACAGACCGCATTCATCAGTGAGAAGAGCGTCGAGGGGCGTCCGCTCAAAGCGCTGGAGCATCCAGGACTTTGGAATGGAGCTATGCACGACTGGAACACGATCTTCGTCGAGGTGCCGAGCGATACCTTTACCCCTGTCAAGACGGTCCTAGACCTGCTCCGCCCGGAGCATCAGCCACTAGCAGACTAGACCCAAACCTAGACACAGACCCATAGATTCAAAGAACAAACAATCATATATATGCCAACAAACAATCCTACCAATCAGCGTATCGAGGCACTCCGCCAAGCGATGCGCACGCATCATATAGATGCTTACATCATACCTAGTGGCGATGCTCATCTGAGCGAGTACACCCCCGAGCGGTGGAAGTCGCGCACCTGGATCAGTGGCTTCACAGGCTCTGCCGGCACGGCACTCGTGACGCTAGACAAAGCCTTCATGTGGACCGACTCGCGCTACTACCTACAGGCGACCAACGAGCTGCAAGGTAGCGAGATGACGCTACAACGTGGCGACGACCCAGACACTCCTACCGTCGAGCAGTATCTCTCTGCCCACCTGAGCGAGGGAGCGGTCGTCGGTGTCGATGGTGCCTGCTACTCCATGGCCGAGTACGCACCGCTCGCTCAGTCACTAGCAAACCACGGCATCAAGCTGGTCTCCCAGTATGACCTCATCGAAGAGGTGTGGAGCGACAGACCAGGCGTGCCGACCAATACGTTCTACCTGCAGGATGTCAAGTTCTCAGGCGAGCGTACCCGTGATCGTCTGCAGCGTATCCGCGAGGCTTACCAGAGCTATGGTGCCGAGGCGGTAGCTATCACGATGGTCGATGAGCTCTGCTGGAGCTTTAACATCAGGGGCAACGATGTCTCCTACAATCCCGTGGGCATCGCCTTCGGCTTCATCGACAATAAGCAGGCTTATCTCTTTGCACTGCCCGAGAAGACAGTCCCCGAGCTACGCCAGATACTCAATGGAGAGGGCGTAGAGGTTTGCGACTACGAGACTTTCTATGACTTCCTTAGCAAGCTGCCTGCCAACCTCAAGGTGATGGTCGACCCCAAGCGCACTTCACAGCGTGTCCGTGAGGAGCTGGGTGCACGTCCCGTTATCACGGGCGACTCAGTCATATCGCATCTCAAGTCTATTAAGAACGAAGCGGAGATCGCAGGCATCCACCGTGCTATGCACCGTGACGGTATCGCCTTGACTCGCTTCTTCATCTGGCTCGAGCAGGCTCTGAAAAAGGGCGAGCACGTCGACGAGTACACGGCCGGCGAGACGCTCCAGCAGTTCCGTGCGAAGCAGGAGTTTTACGTCAGCGACAGCTTTGGTGTCATCTGTGGCTACAAGGGACACGGGGCTATCGTGCACTACTCCGCTACGCCCGAGAGTGCCTACAAGCTAGAGCCCGAAGGCATGCTCCTACTAGACAGCGGTGGACAGTATATAGATGGTACGACGGATATTACCCGTACGATAGCTCTCGGCCCTGTCACCGACCAGCAGCGCACAGACTTCACGCTAGTCCTCAAGGGACACATAGCGATCGCCACGGCACGCTTCCCCAAGGGTACCCGTGGTAACCAGCTAGACATACTAGCCCGCAAGGCGCTCTGGGATAGAGGTCTCTCCTATGGTCACGGTACGGGACATGGTGTCGGTGTCTTTATGAATGTACACGAGGGTCCGCAAAACATTCGCACGGACAATAATCCCACCCCGATGCATCTGCACACTTTCACCAGCAATGAGCCTGGTCTCTATCGTGCGGACCAGTATGGTATACGCATCGAGAACTTGATCCTAACGGTCGAGAAGGAGCAGACCGAGTTCGGCACCTTCTACGGCTTTGAGACGATGACGCTCTGCTACCTAGACAATGCGCTCGTAGACAAGTCACTCCTAACTGACCAGGAGATCGCTTGGTACAACGACTATCAGGAGCATGTTTACCAAGAGCTCTCACCCCTACTCACCCCTGATGAGGCTGAGTGGCTACGCAACAAGACCCTACCCCTCTAATCGGTATGGCATACGAATATCCAGCAGGAAGCCTTATCCCCGTGCGGGGCTTTACGCCTCAGCTCGGGGAGGGCACCTTCGTCGCCGAGGGTGCACGCATCATCGGTGATGTGGTGATGGGCAAAGGGTGCAGCATATGGTTCAACGCGGTCGTACGTGGCGATGTCAATAGCATCCACATTGGCAACCATGTCAACATACAAGACGGCTGCACGCTCCACACGCTCCACGGGCGCTCCGTATGCGAGGTGGGCGACTACGCCTCACTGGGTCACAACGTGATCCTGCACGGTGCCAAGGTGGGTGCCTACGCGCTCATCGGCATGGGCGCCATCGTCATGGACAATGCAGTGGTCGGTGAGGGTGCTATCGTAGCCGCTGGCGCGGTCGTCCTAGCCAATACGATCATCCCGCCCTACACGATGTATGCTGGCACGCCCGCTAAGTATATCAAGGACGTGCCTCCCGAGCAGAGCCAGTCGCTCAATAAACGCACGGCACACGACTACGGCATGTATGCCGACTGGTTTATGAATCCTGAGAAATACTCTGAGGGTTCGCACGAATAGAATTTACCTTTCAACATATACCCCTTTATGAAGTTTTTTATCGATACAGCCAATCTCGATGATATCCGCACAGCCGAAGCACTCGGTGTCCTCGATGGCGTCACAACCAATCCCTCACTGATGGCTAAGGAAGGCATCGCTGGCGATGCAGCCTGCCGTGAGCACTACCTCAAGATCTGCAATATCGTAGACGGCGACGTCAGTGCCGAGGTGCTCAGCACCACCTACGATAAGATGCTCCCCGAGGCACGCGAACTAGCTGCCCTACACAAGAACATCGTGGTCAAGGTACCCTGCACCCAAGATGGTATCAAGACCATCTGCCAGCTTACCAAGGAGGGCATACGGACCAACTGTACGCTCATCTTCAACCTCGGTCAGGCTGTCCTAGCTGCTAAGGCGGGGGCTACCTATGTCTCTCCCTTTGTGGGTCGTCTCGACGACATCAGCTCAGACGGTGTCTCGCTCATCGCCGACATCGTAGAGACCTTCGAGACCTACGGCTTTAATACGCAGGTCCTAGCCGCCAGCATCCGCCACACGCAGCACATCATCGACTGTATGCGCGTCGGTGCTGACGTAGCCACCTGCCCGCTCAAGGCTATCCTCGGACTGCTCAAGCACCCGCTCACCGATAGCGGTCTCGCCGCCTTCATCGCCGACCAAGAGCGCGTCGCCAAGCAAGGCAAGTAAATAGAGACTGTTGCAAAAGTCAACAGTCTCACAATCTTGCTTACAAGATTGTCTAGACTTTGCAGAAAGGATGAAGCGCAAGGCGCTGAGGATGAGGTCTGAAGGGAGCATACCTCCGTATGTAACCGAAGCCGAATCCCGAAAGCAACACAGCGATTCGCCTTTATGCAACAGTCTCAAATAGATCATCGCTGTCACTACCGGACGCACCGATGGAACTCAGACCATCGGTGCGTCCGTTCGTTTGTTGA
>CAMCJO010000174.1 GCA_945875135.1 uncultured Porphyromonas sp. | reverse complement strand
AGTCCTGAGCCGATGTACATCATCTTACCCACATTGACGTCTACTCCAGCGCCTAGGCGGTAGCCAACGAAAAGCTTGTTTTCAGAGACATCCTGGAGCGTCTTAGCTTGCGAAAGGTTAAAGAGCGGAGCTGCGTCAACGTAGATACGTAGAGGCATCTGAGCCTGAGCTGTGCCACCGAGCGCACAGAGTGCTACGAGTGAGAGTAGTAGTGTACGTAGTCTTGTCATAGTAATATCTGTATAAGGTAAAGTTGTAATTACTCCTCAAAAGTACAACAATCTTGCGAGATGAGCCGGTTCGAGCGTCCCTGCGTCCCTGCGGGCTACTCGTGGGGTGCTAATCAACGTGTATCACATAGCGATCCTTGCGGGGTGCTGGCTCGGGGTTCTCGTCGGGGTAGCCGATGATGCAGCAGGCGACCCCCACGAGGTCGCCTTCGAGGCCCCACTCCTTGAGAAGTACTTGACCCTCCTCCAGCTCGAAGATCCCCTTAGCCGCATTGATCCAGCATGTGCCAAGGCCGAGCGCGTGAGCTGCGTTCTGCATATTGCCTACCACCAGAGCACCATCTTGTAGGTAATTGCTCGACAGCGACTTGTCCGCCAGCACGACGAAGACCGCTGGAGCACCATAAAACTGATCCTTGTCCCCACCGCGAGCTTTGTTCGCCAGCTGCGAGAGCTGGTCGCGTACAGCACGATTGGTCACAGCCACGATCGTGACAGATTGCTTACCCATTGCCGAGGGCGCATAGGTGCCCGCCTCGAGCACCTTGTCTAGTAGCTCCTGAGACGGTAGTTCAGGCTTATACTTACGTATACTCCTGCGTGTTAGGAAGATGTCCATTTTCTCTTGAGTTGTCATACGCATAGTCTCTTCTGTAGTGTCTGTAGTGTTTGATTGATCTGTTGTTGTAGCCTTCTGACAGGCGGCAGCTCCCACGAGGAGCAGTATCATCGCCAACGTCAGCGGCATCCATTTACGTAGCATAGTCGATTAGTCTCTATTCGTTAGTATGTAAGCCCTTGCCCCTTGTGGCAAAAGCCCTCTACCCACAAATATACGAAAAGCTCCTCACAGCAAAAGCATCCCACCCGTTCCCGCGAGTAGCTTGTGCTTGCCCTGACCTCGCTCCTGCGTGACATAAATTGCTTACATTTGCATACGTTTGATTTGATAATTACCCCCATACGGTATCTAACGTTCCGAAAGCATCCAGCCTTCTGGGTCTTGATATTAGGGGGGTAATGACTACTACAAAGCCTTAGAGGGATGCCACCTATAGATAATGTAGATAAACTATGGCGAGACGATCTCGCTAGCACTATAAAAAAAGGCAGCAAGATATCGCTTGCCGCTTCTTGCTTCTCCATCTATGCCTTTCAAGAGTTAAGAGAAGCTTTGAGAGGCATTCAGGAGATGCGCTTTATATTTACCTCTCCCACATTTGTGACAGAGCGCGCCAATAAGGAGCAGCGCGAGTTTTATATACCACGTCTTAACCGTGAGCGCAGTCTCACAGGCAGTGAGTTTGAGATTCAGCTACGCAACAAGCTAACGCAAAAGGCGATCGCCCGTGAGTGTGCCGAGTGGATACAACAAAAGGTCCGCTTCAAGTCGAATAAAACGACGAACAGCATGATGGGCTTTGGGGTCGTCGACACGACCTCCTATATGCCCCTGAATGGATTTACGACCGTAGAGCTCGGTGTGGAGCAGGGCAACAACATCTTTACGAGGATAGTGAAGAGCGAAGCCCCAGATAGCCTGGGCTACCTAGAGCTCTTTGATCAGCTCTGGCAGGATAAATCTAGTCTACAAGATGTAACCAACGAGGTCATCGAGAGCATCTCCAACGTCTATAAGGAGAATCCTCCAGAGCTACTCTACTTCATCACCCTATACAATATCTTTCGTGAGTTCCTAGAAGACATCTCAGAGGATGTGTTACCCAACGAGGCGACAGGATTTAAGGAGACAGCCATCTGGAAGACACTCTATAAGTTTCAGCAAGACGCTGCTCTAGGGATTATCAATAAACTGGAGAAGTACAACGGCTGTATCCTAGCAGATAGTGTCGGTCTAGGTAAGACCTTTACCGCTATTAGCGTCATCAAGTACTATGAGCTACGCAATAAGTCCGTACTGGTGCTCTGCCCTAAGAAGCTATACGACAACTGGTTCACCTATCGGAGCAACTATAAGAACAACCCCCTAGCGTCTGACCGCCTACGCTATGATGTACTCTATCACACTGACCTCGGGAGAGAGCAAGGAGAGAGCAACGGTATAGACCTAGCTAAGCTAAACTGGAGCAACTATGACCTCCTCGTCATCGACGAGAGTCACAACTTCCGAAATGGAGGTAAGGTCACGACAGATAGGGAGACCCAAGAGCCTCGCAAGAATCGTTACTCCCGCCTGCTCGAAGATGTGATTCGTCAGGGGGTAAAGACCAAAGTGCTGATGCTCTCCGCCACACCAGTCAATAACCGCTTTAACGATCTCAAGAACCAGCTAGCTTTAGCTTACGAGGGGGAGTCATCAACCTTTGACAAGCTACTAAATACCAAGAGCACCATCGATGACATCTTTCGTCAGGCACAGCAGGCATACAATAGGTGGTGCGATCTACCCGAAGACGACCGGACCACAGAGGCGCTACTGAGCACACTCAGCTTTGACTTCTTCAAGGTGCTAGACAGTGTGACCATTGCACGCTCACGACGACACATAGAGCAGTACTACGATACTGCAGAGATAGGCTCCTTTCCCGAGCGACTACCCGTACGCTCTGTGCGTCCTGGGCTCACACTGGGTGGGCAGCAGGTAGACTATAGTAAGATCTGCGCTCAGCTGAAGGATATGACCCTAGCCATATATACCCCCTCAGACTTTATCCTACCTAGCTATGCGGACAAGTACATTACGAAAGACGAAGAGGGCAAGGCAACCAACCTCTCACGCACTGGGCGTGAGCGGGGCATACGTCGCTTGATGTGCATCAACATGCTAAAGCGCCTCGAGAGCTCCGTACACTCTTTCCGTCTCACCCTGCAGCGTCTCCTAACTCTGCATCTCGACACTTTGGACAAGGTTAGCCTTGTCAAGCAGGGAGAGCAGGCAGCTGTAGTGCAAGGCAACATCAATGCCGAAGTCGATCCAGACGATCTCAATGACGAGGTGCTTGTCGGGGGCGGTCGCACCACCATAGACCTACAAGATATGGACTATCTCGCATGGGAGCAGTACCTAAAGAGTGATGTGGCGATCTTGAGAGAGCTGATCACACAGATAGAGCCTATCACCCCCGACCAAGATGCCAAGCTACAGAGTCTGCTCTCTGACATTGAGTCCAAAGTGGCAACCCCCATCAATGGGGACAATAAGAAGGTCATCATCTTCACCGCCTTTTCAGACACGGCTGAGTATCTCTACGATTCGCTAGCAGAGACTCTCCTCAAGCGTCACGTGCTGTACTCCGTCTTGATCACGGGAGGCATCGACGCCCGCAGTAACTTTAAGCTACCCAATAGAGAGCGGATGACCTTCAATACAGCGCTGACACTCTTCTCGCCCATATCAAAAGACAAGCAGGCACTCCTACCCAATACGTCGGGAGAGATAGACATCCTCTTTGCGACCGACTGTATATCTGAGGGGCAAAACCTACAGGACTGCGACTACCTCATCAATTACGACATACACTGGAACCCCGTGCGCATCATACAGCGCTTTGGTCGTATAGACCGCATCGGTTCGCGCAATGAACAGATACAGATGGTCAACTACTGGCCCGACGTAGAGCTAGATGAGTATATCAACCTCAAGGCACGTGTCGAAAACCGCATGAAGGTCTCCGTACTGACCGCCACGGGAGATGACAACCCCCTCTCTAGCGAAGAGCAGGGAGACCTAGAGTACCGACGCAAGCAGCTCGAGAAGCTGCAGACGGAGGTGGTCGATCTCGAGGAGATGGAGTCCGGCATATCTATCTTAGACCTGGGGCTCAATGAGTTTCGCCTAGATCTGCTAGACTATGTCAAGCGGCATGAAGAGCTAGAGCAGATGCCCTACGGGCTGCACGCACTAATCCCACAGAGCGAACAGATGCCCCAGGGAGTCATCTATATCTTGAAGAACCGAAACCAAGGCGTCAACATCGATCACAAGAACCAGTTGCATCCCTTCTATATGGTCTATATCACCATGCAGGGAGAGGTAGAGATAGATCATCTACAGCCTAAGAAGATCCTCGATCGGCTCAGAAAGAGTTGTCGGGGGCAAGACAAGCCACATACAGAGCTCTGCCGAGCCTTCAACCAGGAGACCGAAGAGGGGAGCCGTATGGATACCTACTCCCACCTACTCGGCGAGGCGATAAGTAACATCATATCTGTCAAGGAGCAGAGCGATGTGCTGAGCTTCTTAGAGGGAGCGCCGAGTGCCTTCACCGAGCAGATCAAGGGGCTAGACGACTTCGAGCTCATTTGCTTTTTCATCGTTAAGTAAGAGAGACGACAAGACTATGTACGGACTACCTGAGAGTACGCTGCTCCGCCGGCAGATAGCTAAGGGGGCAATCTTCAAGCAGTGCGACATAACCACAGCTCAGCGACGACTCGTAGATGCGCAGATAGTGCGTATCGATATCATCGCTTGTCTGTCGCCTGACACCCTGCCCGCCATCTCCACAGGGCAGACGATATCAGCTATCTACGTCCTCACGGTCACACTCAGAGGGCGGCAGTACGACCCCGACAGTATCGCACTCCTAGCGCGTATCATACCGCAGCGTATGCTCTTTGTGCTGCGCTATGGGGAGGAGGTGCAGCTGGCTGTCCTGCATGAGGGGCTGCATACGGGGGCATGGTGCAGAGCCGACGAGCTACAGATCCCCATACGTGGCTTGACCCTCGATGCTGTCTGGGAGACCATGGTGGCTACTGTCGCCGATATCACCCTGACAGGTGAGCAGACGCTCGAGGAGGAGATACATATCCAGCAAGAGCGTGCTGAGCTCCAGAGGCAGATCTCCCAGCTCGAGGGCAAGATACGACGGGAGCGCTCCATTGGCAGGAAGATGGAGCTGCGGGCTGAGCTTAACCGAATGAAATCGAAAATGAAAGATTAGAGGTTAGAGGTTAGAATGTTAGAAGTTAGATTCTGCAATTTCAGTAGCACGAGACGAGTAAC
>CAMCJO010000173.1 GCA_945875135.1 uncultured Porphyromonas sp. | reverse complement strand
GTGAGCATAGCCTCCTTGCCCGCTGTCGGCGGGGTGAAGTTCATCACGAGGAGGATGTGGGGTCGCTGCGTGGGCGTCCACTCCCGTAGGTTGTTCATCCAGGCACCGCTGCGCTTGCCCTTGCGGGGAAAGAAGTCTAGGTAGAGCAGTCCGAGATGCGCTCCGTCGCTGTCTAGCACTTGGTAGGGGCGCACGTCGGGGTGGTAGACGGCGACCTCCTCGGCGGGTGCGAAGGTGATGCCGTAGAGTCGTGTGGCAATGGCGAAGACGCCCGAGATGACCTGCGAGAGCGGGAAGTAGGGACGTAGCTCCTCCTCCTTGACCCCAAAGGTCTGCTCGCTGTGTCGCTCCATATAGTAGGAGAGATCCCACGACTCCAGCTCGAAGCCCGCCTCACGGTCCAGCTCGTCTAACTCATCGAGTGCCGTCTGTCGGTAATACTTCGTGAGGTCGTCGAGGAGCTGCTCCACCTGCTCGGGCGTGTTGCACATACGATGCTTGAGGCGGTAGGTCGCATAGTTGGGATGTCCGAGTAGTCGTGCCAGCTCGCCACGAAGCGTAGCTATCTGGCGAACGATCTGCCGGTTGTTTTGCTCGTTGTCTCTATTACCCACGCTGCCCCGACCTAAGTACATCTTGTAGCGCAGCTCTCTGTCGGCACAATGCTTCATGATGGCACCCACATGCGGAGCCGATAGGTCAAAGAGGTAACCCTCGCCATGCGCCTCGGAGGCGGTGCGCGCCTTCTCCTGAGCATCGTCTAGGATCTGCTGAGGCAAGCCACGTAGTCGGTCGCTTTCGTCAGCAGGCACAAAGAGCGTCCAGGACTCCTCGTCGCAAAGTTTGTTTTGCGCAAAGCGTGTGGTCAACTGACTGAGCTGCTCATTGATCTCTCTAAAACGCTCCCGCTCGGCACCCACGAGCAACGCGCCATTGTCCGCAAAGCCCTCGTAGCTCTCGGTCAGGAGGCGCAGGTCGATCTCGTCTAGGTGCAGTGCCTCGCGCTGGTCATAGACGGAGCGAATGCGGGCGAAGAGTGCCTCATTGAGCAGCGTATCAGTCGACAGCTTGCTGAGCCAATCGGAGAAGGTCTCCGAGAGCTGCATCATCTCGGGGCAAGAGTAAGCGGAGAGCAGATTGTAAAAGGGCGCCGTGACCGCCTCCAGCGCCTCGCCACTCTCCTCGAAGCGGCGGATCGTATTGTCAAAGGTGGCTGGCTCACGCTGTGCCGTGATTGCGTCAATCTCCGCACGATGCAGCGTGATAGCCTCCTGCATAGCCGTGCGAAAGGTCTCCATCGTCTGCTCTATGGCAGTAGCAGAGGAGAGGTCGAAGAATTGGTCAAAGGGAAAGCTCCCATACGGAGTCTCGGGAGCGGTAAAGAGTTTGCTTAGCAGTGCTGTCGCCTGAGGCGTGGGTGCGCTCATATATATTAAGGAGTCGGGTTGGGTTTACTTAGCCAGCTGAGCTTCCAGCTGAGCTATCTTTTTGTTTTGATTTTCGATCGTCTGCAGAAGTGCGCTGAGCTCCTCATTGCCCATAGAGGTGGGGTACTCGGCAGAGACACGGAGGAGGAAGTCGCTCAGGACGTTCATATAGTTGGTAAAAGCGGCGTAAGGCGTCTCGTAGGGCGAGAATGCGCCTGGTCCACCCAACTTAGTGGTCATGTAGAAGAGGTGGTCGGAGCTCTGCAAGTTGATCCAGTCCTCCAGGAGTCGCTGGTCTCGTGAGAGACGTATGCGCTCGCCCCACTCCTCGAGCTTCTGTATGACACATTGCTGCAGCTCATTGCCTGTCCATAGCGAGGTGTCTCGCTCCTCGCCCATACGGCTCACCGGATAGGTCGCCTGGATTGTGTCTTGCGGAGTGCAGTGCGTGGCAATCTCTTGGGGCGTGGTAAAGGTGAAGCCACGCTTAGAACCCTGCTCGGGAAGAGCTCGGAGGAACTCAAAGATGCCCGTCTCACGGCTCCATACCGATCCGAGCGTCTCCAGCGGTAGAGAGACCAGTGCGTAGTCACCCTGCTCAGCCTCCATCGTCGCAAAGAACCGCTCCGTCGTGTAGGGGTAGAGCGGACTGTCGTACCGTGCGAAGTCGTGAGCAATCGCATCGGAGAGCTCTGCGTGACGCATCAGAAGAGACACTCCCTCGGTCGTTGCGTTGTACAGGTAGTTAGGACTCTTCCACGCTAAGAGGTGCTTGGCACCCTCGGTGACGATCGCTTTGTACCCTTGGCTGTGGGCTACCTGCGCGATGCGGTCACTATAGATTAGCTCAGGATTGGAGAGCGTCACGGGCGAGACGCCTAGGAGCGAACTGATACGAGTGCGGTACATGCGCAGCTGGTTCGCATACTCCTCCTCATCGTACAGCCCGCAGAGTCCGTGCGAGATCGGCTCGCCAAGTATCTCGATGCGCCCACTCTTGACCAGTCGCTTGAGCAGCTGGATCATGTCTGGCGTGTGTAGCTCCATCTGCGTGAGGACCGAGCCTGAGAGCGTGAGGGCAACCCTAAAGTCGGGATGTGCTTCGATCAATTGCTCGATCAGTTCGAGGGCTGGTCTATAGGAGCGGTCTACCACTTGACGCAGTATCTCCTCATTGGCAAAGTCGTCGTAATAGTAATGGTCGCTACCGATATTGAAGAATGGGTAGCTCTTGAGCCTAAACGGTTGGTGTAGGTAGAAGTGAAGTATAATCTGTATCATAGGAAGGTGGAGAAGTCTAAGTGTTTATACAAGTCGGTCATAGATAGCTCTGAGGCGCAGTCCTGCTTTGCTCCAGACGATGTTGTTGACCTCCTCGAGCCCCTTTTGCTTGAGATGCTCGTGGAGCGTCGGATAGGAGACGAGGGCGTGCATAGCGTCGGCCATAGCGTCCACGTCCCAGTAGTCGGTCTTGATCGCGTAGCGCAGGATCTCGGCACAGCCACTCTGCTTGGAGATAATGCTCGGCACTCCACACTGCATAGCCTCTAGCGGCGAGATGCCAAAAGGCTCCGACACCGAGGGCATCACGTAGACATCGCTCGAGCGCAGCATCTCATAGACCTGCCGTCCCCGTAGAAAGCCCGTGAAGTGAAAGCGGTCGGCTATACGCTTGCGAGCCACGAGGTCTATCATCTTGTCCATCATATCGCCATTGCCCGCCATCACAAAGCGAATGCCGTCGGTATGCTGTAGCACTTTGTGAGCTGCCTCGACAAAGTACTCAGGTCCCTTTTGCATGGTGATGCGCCCCAGGAAGGTAATCACCTTGTCGCCCGTATGCTGCTTATTGGGCAGGGCTAATAGCTCAGGACTAAGTGGCTCGACAGCATTGTGAACGGTAAAGACCTTGTCAGGGCTCTGACCATACTTGTCAATGACAGTTCGTCGGGTCAGGTTGCTCACACAGACGATAGCGTCTGCGTAGTCCATCCCCTGTCGCTCGATCGCGTAGACCTGCGGATTGACATTGCCACGACTGCGGTCGAAGTCGGTCGCATGCACATGGATTACCAGTGGCCGCCCCGTCACCATCTTCGTATGGATCCCCGCTGGGTAGGTGAGCCAGTCGTGCGAGTGAATGATGTCGCACGGCACCGTCCGTGCTATGACGCCCGCCACGATCGAGTAATTGTTGATCTCCTCCAGCAGGTTGTCTGGGTAAGCTCCGCTAAACTCCAGACAGCCCAAGTCGTTGGGGCAGCGATAGCGAAAGTCATCGTAGATGTGGTCTCTAGCAGCCTGGTAGTAGCTTACCTCCGCCTCATTGTGTAGCCGTGAGCGCAGGTATTCGGCACTGTGATCATGGTAAACGATCGGCGTGCGGTCGGCACCAACCAGCGTTATGTGCGAAGTGTCCTCATCGCCATACAGCTTAGGCACGACAAAGGTTATATCCATATCGCTCTGCTCGGCCATACCATTGGTCAAACCATAGCTAGCCGTGCCTAGCCCGCCTGAAATGTGTGGGGGAAACTCCCACCCGTACATCAATACTCTCATCTTACAAGAACATCTTCATTGGTCCCACTTGTCGTGTTAAGAGGCAATCTCTATCAAAGTAGTATCTTTTGAGTGAACGGTGTGGAGCCGTCTGCAAATTCTATATGAATCACATATAGCTGATTAGGACATGGAAGCGACAAGACAAACTCCTGCGGATTGGCTATATCATACGCTTTTGTGTAGCCTGCGATATTTGAGAGCGTAATGCACGTCATAGGACGCTCACTATTAATGAGCAGTTTACCACGTTCAACCTCTATCTGAGGTCTATTCTCATCTTCCATATGCTGTACCGCCACAGGCTTAGACTTCAGCAGGAGAGTGGGGATGTAGCAACCTCGATAGTATCCTGTCTCTAGCTTGAGAAATCTTACTGTATATAGTGTGTCTGGAGAGAGACTCGAATCATACCAGTTCTTGAGATACGAATGTGTACGACTCCACCCTCCTAAAGTGTTTGCAGCCTCAGAACGTCCAGAAAAGCTGGCTAGTCCCATCTTCTGTCCAGTCGTTGTCAAGAAGTAAAAGAAGAATCCAGGGAGCGGTTCTCCTCCAGGTTCTGATGGTCCCATAGTCTCATTCACAAAACAACCCTCTACAGTGACGTACTTTGCGCCTTTGTATAGTTGCTCGAAGTCGTAGTGGTAGCTGTCTCCCTCACGATTGCAGACGAAGTGGTAGATACTGTCTAGCTGGATAGGTTTACCATTTAGTTGTAGTGGGTCGGTTACTGAAGCATACACACCTTCCTTAATTTGTATCGGAATGTAAGCATCATCAGTCATAATGGCAAGGACTCGCCCTTGCGCTGGATCAGTCGGATGCTCTACCGTCGTAAGGAGACCATCCCAAGTCCACTGTGCCGAGGCGATCAGTCCGCAACTGAGTAGTATGGTTAGTAATAGTAGTTGGTGTCTCATAGTTTCGTAGGCTTTAGTTACACTTCAAAGGTAAGGGTATTTACTGGTCCGTTTATCTTGTAGGACGCTCTTCGTTGCTAGTTGTATAGTATAGATAGTTGGCCAGAGGGGTCTCCTCGCTATTGTACCGCTCGAGGGTCACCAAGGCGCGCAAGACCTCTGCACAGCTCATAGCAAAGGAGATACCTCCGTGACTATCGTAGGGCGGGTTGCCATCGTACAGCTCGCTCAGTGTCGAGATGCCGTGATGCTGTAGCTCATCCTGTATATCCCCCAGTAGGCGCGCCAGGTGGGTCACACCGCTACGCCCATTGATCTTCAGATAGGCATCCGTGTAGGCACC
>CAMCJO010000172.1 GCA_945875135.1 uncultured Porphyromonas sp. | reverse complement strand
TACAGTCGTCCTGACAGGCTGCAGAGACTCACCATCGCTGGACTCATGATGGGCACAGCCGTCCTGCTCTATCCTCCACTACTTCTGATCGTACCGCTGAGCTTGTCGCTGCTTGCCTTGATGAAGGTGCGTCGACTGCGCGCCTACCTCGCTTATCTCTGTGGCTTCATAGCAATCCTCTGGCTCGTACTGCCTACGCTCTACCTCTGGCAAGGTGCTACGCCACTGCTAAACCTCTACGCTCAGCTACAAGTCAGCGTAGAGACGCTTCTAAGCCCCGCTACGCCCTTTGAGTGGATAGGGTGGGGCATCATAGCCCTGTTGCTTATTATAGCGCGTATCGGGTTGGAAAGCATTCGTGGAGGCAGTCACGTCGTCACCTGGTACCGACAAAGAGCGCTACTTCTGATGACGACCCTCGTCCTCCTGCTGGCACTGGTACAGACAGAGACGATGCGCTCCACGCTTCTCCTAGCCGTGCCGCTGGTCATCATACCGATCACTCCCTGGGCGGGTCAACTCTCCCGCTATGCGTGGCGCTACCTGCTCCCGCTGCTCGTCCTACTTGTCGTCACGCTGCAGCTCCTCCTCGCCGGCCTCGTCGTCCTCTAGCTCAAACTTAGTTTGTCGTGTTCCACTTAGCAGAGCGAAGCTGATATCATAAGCATCGCTCCTATCGTCCTGTCTTAGTAGTATATACGAGTTCCAAAAACAGTTCCCCTCTTGGAACTTTTTAGTTCCAAGGGAGGAACTCTTTAGTTCCAAGGCTGGAACTTTTTAGTTCCAAGGGAGGAACTTTTCAGTTCCAAGGGAGGAACTTTTCAGTTCCAAGGGAGGAACTCTTCGGTTCCAAGGGAGGAACCGTTTATCAGATGGTAGATTCTTATTCACTCTAGGAGATATAAGCGCATACAAAAGGAGGCTATCAACTAATGTGACAGCCTCCTCTCGTCCTTGTTGTCTAACTTCTATCTAACCGTCAAAGCGTTGCGCTCATTGCGCCTTGCTCGTGCGTAGCTCTTTCCAAAGATCTATGACGAGTAGGGCGGCGACGACGCAGACAAATGGTAGTATAGCTGCCTGTCCCCACGAGAAGTGGGGTAGGAGTTCCGAGCAGAGGTGCCCTACATTGAGCAGTAGGGTGAGACAAGCGAGTACGAAACTGACGATAGTGCTCCAGCGTTGCTTGCCGTAGCAGCTACAGAGCAGTCCGACGAGTGGTACTAGGTAGAGTGCCCATCCAATGAAGGCGGTCATGGCAGGGAGCATCTCGGTGGTCATCTCTTCCGTTGCTATGCTGATACCAGCAAAGAGTGGCATCAGCTCACAGAGCGTGTGGAAGATGTATCCCATCGGGATGAAAGCCCATAGGAGGGCGGTACGAGTCTGTCTATTCATAGATCGTTTAGAGCTTTATGATTGTATAGACACCAGCAGGTGTAGTCACTACGGGCTTGCTGCTACCCTGCCCTGTAGCTGGGTCGTAGCTGTAGAAGCCCAGACCGTCTTTAGCGTGTATGCCGAAGTAGATCTTGCCGTTGTAGGCGATGGTGGCATTAGCACTCCAGCCACTAGATCCGGGTAGTGGGAGTATCTTGCCCTTGCCACTCTTGAGGTCTAGCTCATAGGGGACGAAGTCTTTGTTTTTGGTAAAAGTCTTGTCGTTGGGATCGACAACGAGCGAAGGCTTCTCCAGGAAGAAGTAGACCTTGCCCTTGTAGTAGGTCATCGACATACCATAAGAGGTGGGCTCTGCGCCATCAGCTTTGGTCACGGAGACGTAGTACTCCTTGTCAAAGTCGGTCTCGCCCTTTTTGATCCGTAAGATACCCTCAGGCTTGCCAAACATAGCACTGCGAGGTCCTGAGTAGAAGTATATGTTACCTGCCTCGTCGAGGATGGCATTGGTGTGTCCGACCATACCCAAGCTCTGTACGCGAGCGTCCTTGATGACCTTCTCAACCTTGTCCGTGGCGACATCAATGACCGCCACTGAGGCTGGCTCATCGTATAGCTCCATCATAGACTTTGTCTGATTGAGACAGAGGAAGAGCTTGCCATCTCGTACGATACCCGTCCCAGCATCGGGATCTTTGTCAGGAGCCTCAGCCTTGGGGTCTGTAGCAGCATAGGGAGAGAGGTCTATCTCGCCCATCTCCTGCATGGTGGAGGGGTTAAAGATGACGAGCTGACCACGGCTAGCGCAGGTCACGCCGTAAGCCTTCGTGTCGCTGGCGAAGATAATCTCGATGACGTTGGGAGAGCCCTTGAAAGAGAGTGTGGCGACCTCCTTGAGCTTGCCCTCGCTCATCTGATACTTGCGTAGGGTCTGCTCGCCTCCGTAGCCATACATACTGCCCGACATGGCATAGATGTAGTCGCCGTGCTTCTCTAGGAAGAGGTGCCCCACGGGGAGGGTCTGTGAATTGTCAAATGTGGTCTGCACGCCCTCTGCGAGGTCAGCTAGGGGCGTGAGCTGGAAGACGTTCTCCACCTGTGAGGCGTAGATAAACTTGGCTCCCTGCGTCTGCGGAGTGTTTTCCTCCTTTTGACATGAGCTGAGTGTGACTAGCCCTAAGAGGGCGGTCATGATTAGTAAGCTAAGATGCTTCATCGTTCTATTATTTATTAGGTTTATAATCATCTTGAGTAGTTAGAATGTGACCTTGAGCTTGGCACGTAGCGAGCGTGTCGGGAGTGGGTACTGATACTCCGCCCACTGCTTGGTGTCAAAGAGGTTGTTGACCTCTAGAGCTAGATGGTAATGCTGGAAGAGCGTGTACTGCACTCCCACGTTGAAGTTCCATCGGCGAGGTACCTGTAGTCTGCTCACCTTGCTCGCCTCCCAGCCATAGCTAAAGGGTGCCGTGTACTCGCACGCTATAAAGCCCTCGCCATGATCATCGGAGAGGAGTAGCTGGTCGCCCTGCAGACGGATCTCCGCATTGCCAAAGAGGTAAGGCATGTTGGGTACACGATAGTTGTAGTGGAAGTTTTGACCACCCCCGATCGCTGTCCTCATCCTATCACGTGCATCTTGATAGGTGATATTGGAGCGAATGGTTAGCCAGGGGAAGAGGTTGGCATAGAGCTCCGCCTCTACGCCTGCTATGCGCACCTGACCGAAGTTTGTGTACTTCATGATAAGGCTCTCCATGGCTAGCTTGATCATATCCCTCACATTCATATAGTATCCGTTGAGGTCGATGCGACAGTTGGGGTAGTCGTCAGGGTTGCAGAGCCAGTTGACGCCTAGGTTGAAGTTAAGGCTCCGCTCGGGGGCTAGCTTGGCAGAAGGGTAGATGAGTACGCCGTCACCGATGATCTCCTCGGCACGAGGGGTGCGCATGGTGTATTGCATAGAGCCTTTGAGCGTGAGATTGGGAAGAGCCTTGACAGAGATAGCCTCGCTACCGCCCCATACGGAGCGTGAGCTGGTGAGTGGAGCGTCATCCTGCTCGTAGATGGTGAAGCCTAGGGGAGATACTGAGGAGTAGAAGTATACATGCTTCACACCCAGTTCATTGGTAATGCGCTCGTCCCATAGCTTCCACTCGTGTGTCAAACCTGATATGAGAGAGTGTATATACCCAGGGTAGCCACTCACAGCCAGTTTGGTGTTTTGACTTGCTAGCTCATCATGAGGCTCACGTCGGGCGAAGCGGTAGGAGATATTGCCTAGGAGACGATGAGCGGGCGACAGTTGGTAGCGCAGGTTTAGCTGCTCCTGTATGTTGATGAGCTGGTCATGTGAATCATTGGGCATGCTACCTATCTCGCCTTGACCGGAGCCACTGGGGAAGGTGCGCCCAGCGAAGTCGTAGCAATAGTGCGAGGTGTCCACGTGGTTCAGCAATTGGTACGCGACGATACTTGTCGAGCTTAGATAGAGCTTGTCATCTAGTATGCTCTTTGCGACTGATAGAGCACCTTGTAGACTCGTCGTGTGGGTGTGGGCATGCTGGATGTTGTTTTGCAGATTGAGGACACCTCCCTGTATCTCCTGGTAGGTGCGATCAGCACCTAGCGAGAGCGACAGATGGTCTATCCACGGCTTGTGTAGGGACAGAGACAGAGAGCCTCCATGGCTCGCATAGGTGTCATGATCTCGCCGCACCACCAGTCCTTGCTCAAAGGGGGAGTCAAAGGTATAGTCATTGTCCGTGTAAAGCCCTTGGAGAGCTAGGGAAAGGTCTAGTCCGAGAGCGGGCAAGTACTTATTGGCGCGCAAGCTCCCCTTGTGCGTGTGGAAGGAGCCCACCTCATAGGATGCGGTCAGATGGTCTTGCTGCTCCTCGTGACGCAGTATTATATTGATCGCTCCGCCTAGACCCTCGCCACCGAGCCACGAGGGGATGATCCCCTTGTACACCTCTACATGATCTATCTGGTCTACAGCAAAGGCGTCAAGACTAGTTTGATCAGAGCTCCCGATAGGTACCCCATTGACAAAGATAGCAATGCGCTTGCCGTCTAGCCCCTGTATGATCATACGGGAAGTGCTCCCGATGCCGCCTGTGCTGGTCACCTTGACACCCATAGAGCGATTGAGGACCTCATTGAGTGAGGATACTGTGCCGTGCAGCTCTCGTGTGTCGATGACGGTGATGGACGAGGGGATCTCACGCAGTCGCTGTGCCTGCCCCTTACCATGAACAAAGACTGTGTTTAGCTCCGCTGTAGAGCTTGAGAGGAGGATACGCTGAGGCGCTTGGCTCGCCCGCTTGCTATTGTAGCGGAAGGTGTAGTCTTTGTAGCCTACATAGCTTACCTTGATATGATACTCCCCCTTAGTCGGTAGAGACAAGGTGAAGGCACCAGTAGTATCCGTAGCTACCCCTTGATGTAGCTCCTCAACCCACAGTGAGGCACCGATGAGTGGCTCCTGTGACGTAGCGTCTAGCACCACACCACTGTAGGTGCGTCGCCCAGGATTGCTCTGAGCGACGAGCGTGCAGACGGTCGATGATAGTGCGACTAAGACTAAGGTATATATCGTGCGACCTAGCCAAACGCAACGATGCGAATAGGTACTCATGCGTATCGTAAATAAGACTTTATGTACACGCAAAAGTACTGGCTATTCTCCTCGTTTCCAATACCTAAAGGTGGGTAATTGCTGCGGTCTGCCCACTCTTACAAAGGGTCGCTCGTGAGGTTTGCGGAGTCTAGGATCTGCTGAAATGTTTGCAGGCTACAGACTAATGTTAGTCTGTAGCCTGCGATAGTATCTTTGCCTGGTCTATGAACGAGACCTTTTTTCGA
>CAMCJO010000171.1 GCA_945875135.1 uncultured Porphyromonas sp. | reverse complement strand
TATTGCTTCTTCTCTCCCAAGGGTCGCCCCTTGAAACTTGCAAGTCGCTATGGGGTTCGTTGGCAACTACGCCCCGTGTGGACTTTCACCACAGATCTATGACATGCCCGTCATACCAAACAAAAGCCGTGTAGCTCGGATGGCTACACGGCTTTGCTATGTTGGGGAGCCTGCTGGGCTTACGCCAGAGGCTCGGGATAGTCAGACAGACTAGGTGAGGTCTACGGCATGTACCTCCTCAGGCGTGGTGGGCTCGGGCTTGGCATCGAGGATGTCAGCGAGAGGACCGTAGTCGTTTTCCCACTCGGAAGATGAGATACGTAGGTAGGTGTTGTAGCGCTTGAAGGCTGAGCGGAGTGACTCGTTGGCTAGCTCCTCAGCGATCTCTGGGTACATCTTGAAGAGTGAAGCGTAGCGTACCTCGCCCTTGAGGAAGTCCTTGAACTTCGTGAAGTCCGGCTCCTTGCTGTCGAGTACGAAGGGGTTCTTGCCCTCCTGCTCACGACGTGGGTCGTGGTGCCAGAGGTGCCAGTAACCACACTCTACGGCGCGCTTCTGCTCGAGCTGTGCATTGCCCATACCACCCTTGAGTCCGTGTGAGATACAGGGTGAGTAAGCGATCACGAGTGAGGGACCCTCGTAAGCCTCAGCCTCACGGAGTACCTTGAGCGTCTGAGCTTGGTTGGCTCCCATAGCGATCTGAGCTACATAGACGTAGCCGTAGGTGGTCGCGATAAGACCTAGATCCTTCTTGCGGACACGCTTACCTGCTGCGGCAAACTTAGCGATAGCACCCAGAGGCGTACTCTTAGAGGACTGTCCACCCGTATTGGAGTAAACCTCCGTGTCGAGTACGAGGACGTTGACATTCTTGCCCGAAGCGAGTACGTGGTCGAGACCACCGAAGCCGATATCGTATGCCCATCCGTCACCACCGATGATCCACTGTGAGGGCTTGACGAAGTGGTGACGCAGGTTGTAGATGTAATGCATGTGACCCTTAGCCTCAGCATCGAGCAGAGGTAGGATCTTGTAGCTGAGCTGCTGTGAAGCATCGCCATCGAAGCGCTGCTCGACCCACTCGCTGAGTAGCTGGCGTAGCTCATCGCTAATAGGCTCCTTACCCTCCTCTAGAACCTCTTTGACGAGGTGCACGAGGCGGTTGCGGTTCGAGTTAGAGGCGATGTACATACCCATACCAAACTCAGCATTGTCCTCAAAGAGAGAGTTAGCCCATGCGGGACCCTCGCCACGCTCATTGGTCGTGTAGGGAGTAGAGGGTGCTGAAGCTGAGTAGATAGAGGAGCAACCGGTAGCGTTTGCCACAACCTGACGAGTTCCGAAGAGCTGCGTTAGTAGCTTGACATAAGGTGTCTCACCACAACCAGAGCAAGCTCCTGAGTACTCAAAGAGGGGCTGTGCAAACTGTGAGTTCTTGACGTTGGACTGTACGTCGACCATGTAAGCCTTGTTGGTCACCTGATGACGCATGTAGTCCCAGTCGCTCTGCTTCTCACGTATCTCGTCGTCGAGGTGAACCATCTTGAGTGCCTTGCCCTGCTTATTGCCTGGGCAGACATTGACACAGTTGGTACATCCGAGACAGTCGAGGTAGTTGACCTGGATGCGGAACTTGAGACCAGCCTCCTTGAAGCCCTTGCCCGTAGCATCGAGTAGCGCTACGTCGGTACCCTGAGCCTCCTTCTCGTTGAGTAGGAATGGACGGATCGTAGCGTGAGGACAGACGAAAGCGCACTGGTTGCACTGGATACAGTTGTCCTCGATCCATACAGGTACGAGGTCAGAGACACCACGCTTCTCCGAGTCGGCCGTACCAGAGTCCCAAGTACCATCCTCGCGACCTGCGAAGGCAGAGACGGGGAGTGAGTCTCCACGCTGAGCGTTGATGACGCGTACTACGTCTCGTACGAAGTCGGTGTCACCAGCATGCTCGACTGCGGGCTCGTCTGGTAGGTTAGCCCACTCAGCCTTGACGGGAACCTGGATAACGTTGGCACCCTCGTCGACAGCTGCGAAGTTCTTATTGACAATCTCCTCACCCTTGCGAGAGTAAGACTTGACGATGAACTTCTTCATCTGCTCTACGGCTAAATCGTAGGGGATGACGCCAGAGATCTTGAAGAAGGCACTCTGCAGGATCGTGTTCGTGCGGTTGCCTAGACCAATGTGCTGAGCGATCTCGGTAGCGTTGATCATGTAGAAGGAGATATCGTTCTCAGCGAGGTAACGCTTGATGTGGTTGGGGAGGTGCTCCTCGATGCTGTCTAGATCCCAGATAGAGTTGAGGAGGAACGTACCACCCTTGCGAAGCCCTGCGAGGACATCGTACATGCGTAGGTAAGCGGGTACGTGGCAAGCTACGAAGTTGGGGCGTACGACTAGATAGGTACTACGGATGGGCTGATCGCCAAAGCGTAGGTGAGAAGCGGTAAAGCCACCGCTCTTCTTAGAGTCGTAAGCGAAGTAAGCCTGGCAGTACTTGTTGGTGTTTTCGCCAATGATCTTGACGGAGTTCTTGTTAGCACCGACCGTACCGTCTGCACCTAGTCCGAAGAACTTAGCCTCGTAAGCATCGCTCTCGAGCTCGACCTCCTGGCCTAGGGGTAGAGACTTGAAGGTGACGTCGTCGACGATGCCAACGGTAAACTGATCCTTCGGCTCGTTCATCGCTAGATTGTCAAAGACGGCGATGATCTGAGCGGGTGTCGTGTCTTTGCTCGATAGACCATAGCGACCACCTACGACTAGTGGAGCGTTAGGCTGTGTGTAGAGAGCGTTCTTGACATCGAGGTAGAGCGGATCACCAGCAGCTCCTGGCTCCTTGGTGCGATCGAGGACAGCGATACGCTTGACACTCTTGGGGAGTGCACCGAGGAAGTGCTCTACGCTGAAAGGACGATAGAGGTGTACGGCTACAAGTCCTACCTTCTTGCCCTGAGCGCGTAGGTAGTCGATGGACTCGCGGATGGTCTCTGTGACAGAGCCCATAGCGATGACGACGTGCTCAGCCTCGGGATCTCCGTAGTAGTCGAAGAGGTGGTAGTGACGTCCCGTGATCTTAGCCAGCTGATCCATGTAGTCCTGTACGACAGCGGGGACTGCATCGTAGAAGGGGTTGGAAGCTTCACGAGCCTGGAAGAAGATGTCGCCGTTCTGAGCAGTACCACGTACTACGGGAGCATGGGCACTGAGTGCACGCTCACGGAACTGGCGCAGAGCCTTCTGGTCGATGAGTGGCTCGAGGTCTTCGTTAGAGAGATACTCGATCTTCTGGATCTCGTGTGATGTGCGGAAGCCGTCAAAGAAGTGGATAAAAGGTACGCGGCTCTTGATAGCTGTGAGGTGAGCAACAGCAGCGAGGTCCATGACCTCCTGTACAGAGCCCGTGCAGAGCTGTGCGAGACCGGTCATACGAGCACTCATCACATCCTGGTGATCACCGAAGATAGAGAGAGCCTGCGAAGCGATCGTACGAGCGGCTACGTGGTAGACGCCTGGGAGTAGCTCACCAGCCACTTTGTACATATTGGGAAGCATCAGGAGCAGTCCCTGAGATGCGGTAAAGGTGACACCGAGAGCACCAGCCTGTAGAGCTCCGTGCATAGCGCCAGCAGCACCAGCCTCGCTCTGCATCTCCTGTACCTCGACGATCTCTCCGAAGATGTTCTTGCGCTTGGCAGCTGCCCACTCATCGACATACTCCGCCATCGTGGAGGAGGGGGTGATAGGGTAGATAGCAGCTACCTCGCTAAACATGTAGGCGACGTGTGCGGCCGCTTGGTTGCCGTCACAGGTCATTGTCTTTTTAGTTGGATTAGCCATTTCTATGTGTTGACATTACTTGTGTTGTTGTTAGTCTGTTGCTTTAGTAGATAAAGCCGAAGAGCCATAGCGGGATGACATTGTCATGCCCCATGGGGATGCCTTGCACTGCGTAGTAGCGGTCGGGACGATAGCGCCCGCCCAGCTCCTTGTCAATGCGAAATTCATAAGTCTCGTCCAGTACGAAGTGTACCTGTGCCCGCCCACCTGCATTGACTTGGTGTGCATGATGTAGGTGCGTCAGGAAGAAGGTGGAGTAAAGCTCAGGACTGGTCACCGGCTCGGGGACGAGTGCGTAGCCTATGTTGGTGTTTTGCAGATAGCACATGGCCGGCTTGCGGGTCGTTGCCTCTGCACCGACGCGGTATAGCTGCGTGACGAGACCCGCATCGGAGAGGATGTGCATATAGTTGGAGATGGTAGCGCGTGAGGCACTGATCATCTGCGCGAGTTGCGAGATATTGGGCGAAGTGGGTGCCGTGCGTCCCAGCTCGTAGAGTAGTCTGCGCAACTTGGGTAGGAGACGCTGGTCGAGGTTGCGTAGGAAGCTCACATCGACCTCCAGCATCATGTTGATATTCTTCAGCAGATTCTCCGAGTAGTTGCGGTCCTCGAGGAAGAAGGGGTAGTAACCGTGGTGCGTGTAGTCCGCCAAGTAGTTGAGCGGATTGACCATCCCCATGATCTCGCGAGAGATGGTCTCGTGATCCTTCAGTATCTCCTCGAGCGTGACCTGCGGGAGGTTAAGCCCCGTCTTGAGCTGTATGAACTCACGGAGCGAGAAGCCGTCCAATCGGTAGACAGCTCCAGGTAGCTGCTCCTCGATGGGGAGTGCCGAGTCGTACTGTACGATCGAGGTGGTGTAGATAATCTGCAGGTCCGGCATCAGGCGCATACAAGCCAGCAGATCTTCGTGCCACGAGGGGTACTTATAGATCTGGTCTAGCAGCAGATGCCGCCCGCCATGGTCGTAAAAGGTCTTAGCAAAGTCTACAAGCGTCTCACTCGTAAAGAGGAAGTTGTTGAGATTGACATAGAGACACTTTCTATTGAGCGACCCAAAAGTCCTCGCAGCGTAGTCTAGCAGGAAGGTGGTCTTACCCACGCCACGACAGCCATAGATGCCGATCAGCGGGGCGGAGAAGTCAATCTCGCCAAAGAGGCTGCGCTGGATCGGATTGCTCAGGTTGCGCAGCAGATAGTCGTGTGTTCTATAGAGTGCCTCCACTACTTTATCTTGATGCTTGGACTAGATACCTATATCTTGGTAAGACAAAGGTACGCAAACTTCTTCAATTGACAAGTGCTCTTGGCAAAAATCTTCTCAAAACGAGCGAACTGACCGATTCGGATGACAAGTTACCCCAAATAGACTAGCAAGGAGTAGGCACTACTTACCACTTGATACTGAGTAGACAAGCAGTTCGTCGAGAGGCTCTCAGC
>CAMCJO010000170.1 GCA_945875135.1 uncultured Porphyromonas sp. | reverse complement strand
TACCGCTCTCTGGGTCGGTATCACTGAGCAGATAGGCTAGGTCGGCTCTAGGCTCGGCAACCCAAGCGGGAATGAAGAAGTAAAGGATGAGGTCAGACGAAAGCTTCGCCTGCTGCTGGAGGAGGCTCTCGAGGGAGGCAACAATGAGGTCGATCCCTTTGTTGCGATACTCGTAGCGCCCCGAGGTAGCGACAAGCGTCGTGCGCTCAGGGTCAAATGTTTTGCCATAAAGTTGGCTGGCAACGTCTAGTAATCGCTGGCGAGCCTTTGACTTAAAGCGGCTTGTAGCCAATGCGTGGAAGCCATTGGGCAAGACCACTGGCGTACGCTCCAAGAGCTGTGTGCACTCCAGAGCGGTCACCTCGCTGACCGTCGCAAAGATGGTCGCAGTGTGGGCGGCTGCCTTCTCTAGCGCATGCTTCGCCTCGACATGCAGTTCGCTCGCCATCTGGTCTCCGTGGTAGCCTGCGAAGTAGCGGTAGAGGTCTTTGCCATTGCTACAGATAGAGCGTCCCACGGTCGTGGCGTGGGTGATAAAGAGCGAGCGCAGGTCGGGCTGCTGCAGGCGATGATAGAGCAAGCCCATGCCAGTGATCCACTCATTATAAATAGCTATCGGCTGACTACCCCGCGGAGCTAAGAGCGGTGTCGCAGCGAGCAGTGTCGCAGCCGCTGCAACGGCAAAGAGACAGGAGTCGTCGTAGTCGCCATAGCCTAGGTCGGACTGGATGCCGTAGTGCTGCCACATGAGGTAGTAGAGCTGGTCACGGACTGTGGCGAGCGGTTTGTAGTCCACGAGGATCGTTTGCGCTTCACCCCCAGGCGTGAGCCAGTAGCCCTGCGTGATCGGTAGCTCCACGCCCAGTAGCGAGATGTGACTAGGCAGGGTGTTGCAAAAGGTCTCCGCGCGAAAGTCTACCATCTCCTCCGTCGGTCGAAGACGAGGACCGACGAAAAGCACCTGCCCCGCCCCGTGGCGATGCATCATCTCGCCCGCTCGTGACGAGAGGACGGTGTAGATGCCACCCACCTTGTTGGCAACCTCCCACGACACCTCTGTAATAAAGTATGCGTCACTCATTGCTTGCAGTGCGCTCTTCTAATGTAACCAGCAGATCATACGCCACACGGCGACAATGCATCGGTAGCTCTTCGGCAGTGACATAGGACTCCAGCACCTCCGTCAGTTCCTTTGGCAAAGACTTGTCGGGCTGTCGCTTCGTATAGTTTGCGATGGTCAGGAGCGCCACGTAGAGCCTCGACTCATCAGTAGTGTTGCTTAAGACAACCTCCTCCGCCCAGCGAATGGCTAGTGGGACGTATGATAAGAGGTTAAAGGCGAGCTGCTCCTGTAGCTCCACATTGGTTGCCTTCTCGAGGAAAGTCGCTACGTCTTGCTCCGTAAGCTCCTCACGGGGGAAGAGCATTGTGGAGAGGATCAGCAGCTCCCGCACGGAGGTGTCTCGCAGTGCCTCGGCAAGCTCTCGGGAGGGCTGGTACTGCGCAGCAAGCTCTAGGAGATAGCCACGTGTCCAGCCCCAGTTGTAGCGATAGTCCAGTCCCGACTCTCGCATCGACTGCGCCACAGAGCCGTCCATACGTGTGCGGAGCGCAGCACGTATGGCGGCAAGCTGTGTGGCGATCGTCTCTTCGTCTATCGGGGAGTTAGGCACGGGCTATGAGCTCTGCGATGAGACCACCCATACGCTTGGAGGCAGCATTGGCGGCAGCGACCACCTCGTCGCCATCGTTCGTGTAGTCTCCCTCGAAGTGCCACCCCTCATTGGTGATGACCGACATGCCGAAGACGCGGATACCCGCATGGCGCGCCACAATCACCTCGGGCGTCGTGCTCATGCCGACCGCATCGGCACCGACCGTCTGCCAATACTTATACTCTGCGGGCGTCTCGTAGGAGGGACCCGTGAGGCTTACGTAGACACCCTTCTGGAGCGCCAACTTTTGCTCCTGAGCGATGGTCTCAGCGAGTGCGATCAGCTCACGATCGTAAGCACGCGTCATATCGGGGAAGCGGACGCCAAAGTTCTCATCGTTAGGACCAATGAGCGGGTTGGGCAACATATTGATATGATCCCGGATGATCATCAGGTCACCCACGTGGAAGTTCGGGTTGATGCCACCCGCAGCGTTGGAGACGATCAGGATCTCGATGCCGAGGAGCTTCATCACCCGCACTGGCAGCGTGACCACCTCCATCGGGTAGCCCTCGTAGTAGTGAAAGCGCCCCTGCATCGCCACCACGAGGACACCGCCCAGCGTGCCAGAGATGAAGTTGCCCTTGTGCCCGATAGCGGTCGAGTGCGCGAAGTTGGGGATTTCGCTGTATGGGATGACGGTCGGGTTAGCAATCTCGTCGGCCAGTCCGCCCAGACCGCTACCTAGTATGATGCCCACGCAGGGCTGTGCCGCTATCTTGCTCTTGATATAGTCGGCTGCTTGTTGATATTTTTGAAAGTCCATAGTAGTGTATTGCGTTTGATAGTGAATAGGTCTTTACCCCTTGCGATGCAGTAGGTCGTGAGCCGTGCGACGAGCCATCTCGATGATGCGCTCCATGCCGACGATCTCACGGTCACGCATGAGAATCGCTCCGTCCACGATGGTCGTCGAGACGATCGTCGAGGAGCCTGCGTAGACGAGATTAGAAGTAAGATTGTGACAAGGCACCATGCTCGGTGCCTTGAGGTCGATGAGACAAAGGTCTGCCAGGTAGCCCTCCTCGATGCGTCCGCCCTTGAGTCCCAGCATAGCGTAGCCCACCTCCGTTGCCGAGCGGTAGATGTCGGGAGCGCAGACCGCTGTCGGGTCGTAGCGCCACACCTTGCCGAGGAGCGAAGCCATACGCATAGCGATGTACATGTCTAGGTCGTTGCTCGAGGAGCAGCCGTCCGTACCAATAGCCACAGGGATGCCCCGCTCCTTCATCTCCTCGTAGCGGAAGCGTCCGCCACTAGCCAGCTTCATATTGCTCGCCGGGTTGTGCACTAGCGTACAGCCGTGACGTGCTAGGATATCCAGCTCCTCATCGTCTAGCCATAAGCTGTGCGCCATGATGCAGCGAGGCGAGAGCGCATCGATCTGCTCTAGGTAGCGGACAGGCGTCGTGCCATGCTCGGCAATACAATCCTTCACCTCACGCTCTGTCTCGGAGAGGTGCAGATGAATGGGGATCTCATGCTCCTCGGCAAACTCCTTCGCAAAGTGCAATTGCTCACCCGAAACGGTGTAGATAGCGTGTGGCCCCACGCTCCAGCCGATCCGCTCAGGGAGCTCCGCAAAGAGCTGCTCATAGCGGTAGCAGTTGTCGCGGTCTAGCTGCGCCCGCTCGGCATCGCCACGGTCAAAGAGCGTGTAGCTCAGATTGGCCCTTATGCCTGTCTCCAGCACCGCACGAGCGGTCGCCTCAGGTGCTGTGTACATATCGAGGAAGCAGGTCGTACCGCTCTGGATCATCTCCACACAGCCGAGCAAAGCACCGACATAGATATCCTCCTCCGTCATGTGCGCCTCCACGGGCCAGATGTAGTCCTCCAGCCACGTCTGCAACGGCAGGTCATCGCCATACCCTCTGAAGAGCGTCATGGCGCAGTGCGTGTGTCCGTTGCAGAGTCCTGGCACGACCGCTTTGTCACGGCCGTCGAGGATGATCGTCTCTTCATCGATCGGGAGCAGATCCGTACCGATCTTGTCGATACGGTTGTCCACGATCAGGAGGTCTTGCGTCGCCCCTCCGATGAGCGACTCCTTAATTAGTATGCTACTCATGCAGGTTTAGTTGAAGAGTCGGTAAAACTCAGCCACCGCCTCGACACCCTTGCGGAAGACACCTACCGAAAAGCTCTCGTTGGGCGAGTGGATCGCGTCCTCCTCTAGGCCAAAGCCCATCAGCACCGTCTTGAGCCCGAGGATTTCCTCAAAAGCGGCAATAATCGGGATGCTGCCGCCACTGCGTATTGCTAGCGGAGCCACCCCGTAAGCCTTCTCGACCGCCTGTGCAGCTGCCTGGTAAGCGGGTAGGTCTAGCGGGCAATAGTAACCAGCACCACCATGCATCGGCGTCACCTCTACATGTACAGACTTAGGCGCGATCTGCTCGATATACTCTTTCATCAGGCGGGAGATCTCCTTGTGATCTTGATTGGCCACCAGACGGCACGAGAGCTTAGCATAAGCCTTCGAGGGGAGCACTGTCTTGGCACCTTCGCCCTGATAACCGCCCCAGATGCCGCACACGTCAAAGCAGGGACGACAACTATTGCGCTCTAGCGTGATATAGCCCTCCTCGCCTTGCGTCTCACGAATGTCTAGTGCACGGCAGTAAGCCTCCTCAGAGAAAGGCGCCTTGCGGATCATCGCACGCTCCTCGTCAGAGAGTGGTAGCACCTTATCGTAGAAGCCCGGCACCGTGATGCGTCCCTTGTCATCTACGATCTGAGCAATGATCTTGCACAGCTCATTGATCGGGTTGGCGACAGCACCGCCGAAGTGACCCGAGTGCAGATCCCTATTGGGACCCGTCACCTCCACCTGCCAGTAAGCGAGACCGCGCAGGCCCGACGTAATACTCGGCGTCTCTTCGCTCAGCATCGTCGTGTCAGAGACGAGGATCACGTCAGCAGCCAGCAGATCCTTATGCTCACGGCAGAAGGGCGACAAGCTCCCTGAGCCAATCTCCTCCTCGCCCTCGAAGATAAACTTCACATTGACCCCGACCAGGCCAAGAGCCTTAGCGGTCTCAAAGCCTTTGAGCTGGATCATGATCTGCCCCTTGTCGTCATTAGCGCCACGAGCGTAGATGCGTCCATCGCGTATCTCTGGCTCAAAAGGCTGGCTCTCCCACAGCTCCAGAGGCTCCACGGGCATCACGTCATAGTGACCATAGACGAGGATGGTCTTCGTCGCCCCAGGCTGCTTGTAGTGTCCGAAGACGATAGGGTTGCCCTCCGAAGGCATCACCTCCGCCTCTTGCACGCCTAGTGAGAGTAGGTGGTCACGCAGATACTCGGCGGCACGCTGCATGTCAGCCTTGTGCTCGCTCTGCGCGCTGATCGATGGGATACGTACGAGACCATAGAGGTCCTCGTGGAAGCGGTCCTCGTGCTCCGCTATGTACTCTTTGATATTTGCCATAGTAACGTTATTCTTGTTTTTCGATTGCTCCGTAAAGATACAAAAAAGCTCCCAACCATCACAACCAAGGAACCTTTCGGTCAGGGCTGACGCATTATAAATGAAAAGCTGATTTTGGTGTTGAGGGGAGAATGAA
>CAMCJO010000169.1 GCA_945875135.1 uncultured Porphyromonas sp. | reverse complement strand
CTTCACAAACCATTATCAACTAGTTTCCTATGGAAGTAAATACTCCTCCTCCCTATGAAAACCAAAATAAGGAGCAACAGGACAAGCCCGTTACAAATGTATACGTCCAAAATGTGATACCGAATCAGAACAAGAATTCTCTAGGTACTGCTGGCTTCGCCTTGTCGCTGGTCGCCCTAGTCGTAGGTTGGTTCCCCGTCGTAGGTTGGATTGTATGGGTCTTAGGAGCCATCTTCTCTACTATTGGCCTCTTTCGTAAGCCACGAGGTCTAGCCATCGCTGGGGCTTGTATCTCTTTCTTTTGGCTTATAATCTTCGTCCTAATCTTCGGCGTCTTTATGACGGCTGCTGTGGCCGATGGCTACGCTAATCGCTAGAGAAGTGAAATGTCCGATAGCTGGTCGTGGAGCTGTCGCAAGACGAGGAGCGACTCGGGACCCATATTGAAGAGCAGGTCGAAGATACTGAGATTGGCAACGAAGCCGAGTGAGCCGGCGAAGACTTGGTAGTACGGAACGGAGACGATAGCCTCTTCGGTGGTCGTGCTGGCTGTGGAGATAGGCGGCAGGAGCTGTGAACACACGCCTGTTGAGGCACCGATATATTGCTCTGTCTCTTGCCACTGGTAGGGAAGGTGGATGAGCTGGCAGATGCGCATGATGAGTCGCTGGTTGTGCTGGTAAAGCGATGTGGCCCGGCGCGACTTGTCGAGGTAGAGTGGCGCTAGGTCGGGAGCGTAGTACTCGTAGTAAGGTGACGCGCCGTAGCAGGTCTCTATGGTGTACCAGTGCTTGTGTCGCCAGTTGTCATGCTCAGCGATCTGCACCGACTGGATGGGGCACTGCTGTGAGGAGCCCGCTAGGACGGGAATAGAGAGCTTCATCACCCCCTCGGCACCTACGATGGCGCAGCGATTGCGGTAGGTCTGCTTCTGATAATACTCGTGTGCCTCTATACGCGTGAAGTTGTCCAGTAGATAGCTCATATAGGCGACTGAGGGAGCGTATGCCGTGGGGAGCACTACCATATTACTGTTGCTGTGATCTCTGAGCGGTGGATCGGTCCGAGGTGGCGCGAGTCTATCGTCTCAGCCGTAAGCGGAGGTTTGGCTAGAAGCCAATACTCATCGGGTGCCAAAACTACTTCGTAAGTGCTTTGCTGTAAAGGCTGGGGGAGTGGCATAATAAAGGTTTGCCTACCACGCTTGCCTAGAACTAGAAGTTTGCCATCGGTAAAGCGCAGGGTATCGCTTGGCTCGCCCACGACTCGTAGCATGAGCTTGCTCCCGGCTAAGCTGTCGGCTGTTAGCGTGAGGAGCACATTGTCGCCTCGATGTGGCTGTGCGATGCGGCTCATCAGGTGATAGCTAGTGCCGCTGGGTGTGGGCTGGCGATAGACAAAGAAAAAGAGACGTCCGACGATGATGAGTCCTACCATGATCATCGGAAGTACCCAGCGTAGCCAGGTGGCTCGTCTCTTCGTCGCTATGTCAGAGTGGCTGGCCATGTATCGTGTGCATCATACGTCTCCAGCGTATCTTGCCGCCCCAGAGACCCAGATCCTTGTCTAGCGAGAGCCAGAGGAGTGCGGGGCGACCTACGATATGGTCCTCGGGAACGAAGCCCCAGTAGCGACTATCGGCCGAGTTGTGGCGATTGTCACCCATCATATAGTAGTAGTCCATCCCAAAGGTGTAGTGCGTGGCGGGCTGACCGTCAATGAGGATGGTGCCGTCGGGACGCTGCTCGAGAGCGTGCCCCTCGTAGTTGTGTATGCACCGGCTGTAGAGTGCTAAGGCTTCGGGCGTTAGCTCGATGGTAAGCCCCTTGCGTGGTATCTGTAGCGGGCCATAGTTGTCACGGGTCCAGCCGAGGTCATAGCCTACGGGGTAGAGATTGGTATTGGGGTCTTGCGATACAACGATCTTAGCGATGCGGCTATCACTGGCTAGTTGCTGGCGCATAGTCTCCGTGAGTGGAAGCAAGTAGAGTGCCTGCAGATCACTGGGATCGACACCTGCTAAGCCCATCGCCTCGAGGTCGGCCGTTGTGAGGCGAGATGTAGAGACCACATGCTGGTCGTCGAGGCTAATGCCTAGATGCTTAAGCTCCTCAGGGGAGAAGCGTCCTCCACGGGTGCAGACCCAGTAGTTGAGCTGCATCTGCTCGGGGCGGTTCTGCAGTTTGCCATCGATATAGATGTCGTTGTTGCGTATCTCGATGAGGTCGCCAGGTAGTCCCACACAGCGCTTTACGTAGTGGTCACGACGATCCACGGGGCGGTAGACGATCTTGCCAAAGACTTCTGGCTGAGCCTCCAGGGCAGCCCGTCCGCCATACATCTCCTTGAGGTAGTAGTAGTCAGGGTTGGTCACCTTGGTCGTGACGGTGTCGCCCGTGGGGAAGTTGAAGACGACCAGGTCGCCACGCTGTACCTTTCGGATGCCTTTGAGTCGCTTGTAGGATAGCTGTGGCTTGCTGAGGTAAGACTCACGGTCGAGGAAGCGGTTTTGCGTTAGTGGCACCTGTAGCGGAGTCATCGGCATACGGGGACCGTAGGTCACTTTGTCCACAAAGAGGTAGTCACCCACGAGGAGCGTCTTCTCTAGTGAAGAGGTGGGGATGGCAAAGTTCTGAATGAAGAAGATGCTGAGCAGATGCACGCCGATGACCGCCCAGAGGAGGTCTGCCAGCAGCGAGACAAAGCCCCGCAGCGTCTTGTTCTTGATGTTGCGATACCAAGACCAATTGATGAGCTTGGTAAAGTAATAGTCCAGGATAAAGGGGAGGAAGACCAACCAAAAGGGCCCCGCCCAGAGTATGCAGAAGAGGAGGTAGAGGATCGGTATGACGATGGCTACAATCTTCTGAAAGAGTGTCTTCTCTTGCCAGTGAAGCTTGATTTTCATAGCGTGAAGGGTCTGTGTGGGTAGGACTATTTGTGTAGGATGAGGTCACGCATAGACCAGACGCCTACGGGGTGCTGTAGGAGATACTCCGCGGCGAGGGTGGCTCCTAGCGCAAAGCCCCGACGGCTATAAGCCTCGTGGCGCAGTGTTATCTCGTCGATGTCAGAGTGGTAGATGACGGTATGGATGCCCGGCACCTCGCCCTCACGGATTGCCTCAATGCCGAGAGAGCCGTCGTGCGTCTCTACGCCTAGATGCCAGTCGTGTAGCGAAGGGGTCTGCTCGATCAGTCCCTCAGCCAGTGTGATCGCAGTGCCACTCGGTGCATCAAGCTTGTGTATGTGATGCGTCTCTTGAATGCGTGGCGTGTACTCGGGATAGGGAGCCATGAGCTGTGCGAGCTGTTCGTTGAGGATCATCATCAGATTCATTCCGAGGCTAAAGTTGGACGCAGCAAAGAGTCCCCCACGGCCAGAGCTTTGCACCTCTGCCTTGAGTTCCTCTAGTTGCTCTTTCCAGCCTGTACTGCCCGTGACCACGGGTAGTCCCGCCTTGAGGGCAGCCTGACAAAGCTGATAGCCACTCTCAGGGGTGGAAAACTCAATGGCGACATCGGCCTCTCGCAGAGAACCATCCTCCAGTAGGGCAGCGTCAGCCTTATCTATACGAGCGACCACCTGATGTCCGCGCTGGGTGGCGACCTCTTCGATCATGTGCCCCATGCGTCCGTATCCGAGTATAGCGATTTTCATAGTAGTTAGTAGCGGTTTGATAAGCAGGTGTGCGTGAGGAGCGAATCTCTCCTCACAGCACACATCGTGTAGGGTTTTTACTTCTTAGCTCCCTTAGTCTCCTTAGACTTAGCTTGGTAAGCAGCGTTGAGGAAGTCGAGGACTTCTTGGGTAATGTCAAAGCCTTCGCCAGCGTACATAACCCCCTCCAGACCTACAGAGGTGAGGATCAGGTCGTACTTCTTATCAGCGTTGAAGGCTTTGAGCTGAGCGGTCACCTCATCGTGTAACGCCTTCTGTGCATCTGCCTGCGCCTTCATTGCCTCCTCGGCATAGCGCTGCTCCAGCTGAGCACCCTCTTGCTGCATGGTGGTGATGCGCTTCTCCTCGGCATCGACCTGAGCCTGAGAGGTGAAGAGACCCTTCTGAGCCTTCTCCATATAGCTCGCATAGGCTTTCTGCGCCTGCTGTATCTTGTTGGCGAGTGTCTGCTGATTACGCTTGACCTGAGCCTCTATCTGCTTGTTTGCATCGACATAGTACTCGTAGTTTTTGTAGAGCGAGTCGAGAGATACGACACCTATCTTTAGCTGGTGCGTAGGATCTGCGGTAACAGTTGTCAGGCTGTCTGAGGTCGTGGGTTGACCATTCTGTTTTTTATTGCAGCTACCGAATAGGAGCGACGCAATGAGTAGGGGGAGTAGGAGGATAAACTTCTTGTTCATATAGATGTTGTGTTGATTTGACTAAAGGAGGAGAGAGGATTATTGTGGATCATCGGCTAGACGGTCGGCTAGGTTTTGCCGTGAGGCTAGCTCCGCCATCTGCTTGTTGGCGCATCCTATACCTTTCTTCTTAAGTGCTTTACTGTCCTCTATATGCGAACTCTGAGGGCTCTTATCGCCCTTGACGATCAGTCGCAAGGCGAGTAAAACTACGGCGAGTCCGATGAGGATAATGGATATGATGATGAGTTTCATAGTTTTTCTTAGTATATTTGCAGAGGGAGAGTAGCACGGTGCTACAGCTCTCAGGTAGACAAAGGTATACCTTTTGTCGGACTTACGCACGCATTTGAGGTGACAAACTGATATCGTGTGGTAGTTAACAAGCTTATATTCTAACTTTTCAAAGCAATAAACGATGCAAATAACAGATCTAACTCACATGCCCATCTGGCAGCACTTCTACGAAATTACCAAGATCCCTCGTCCCTCCAAGCACGAGGAGCAGATATTGGCCTTCCTCAAGAAGTTTGCCGAGGAGCATAATCTAGACTATGCGCAGGATAAGACAGGCAATATCGTCATCCGCAAGGGTGCTACGCCTGGCATGGAGGACCGCGAGACCATCATCCTCCAGGGTCACGTAGATATGGTCTGCGAGAAGAATAGTGACGTAGAGCATGACTTCTACAAAGATCCTATCAAGACGCAGATCACCGACGGATGGATTCACGCTGAGGGTACGACCCTAGGTGCTGACAACGGTATCGGTGTCGCTGCAGGGCTAGCAGTCCTGACCGACCCCACCGTAGAGCATGGACCCATCGAGTGCCTCTTCACAGTAGATGAGGAGACCGGTCTGACCGGCGCCATGGGTATCGAGCCAGGCTTCGTCGAGGGACGCATCCTCATCAACCTCGATAGTGAGGATGAGGGCGAGATGTTCATCGGTTGCGCTGGTGGTATGGG
>CAMCJO010000168.1 GCA_945875135.1 uncultured Porphyromonas sp. | reverse complement strand
GAGCCACTAGAAGCACTAGAGCCACTAGAGCCACTAGAGCCACTAGAAGCACTAGAGCCACTAGAGCCACTAGAGCCACTAGAAGCACTAGCCTCCGATTCTTGCGCCTTCCGCCGCTCTCTACGACCCTCTTCAATATCCCAAATATCCCCTACCTCCCCTTCTCTTCCACGATCCTTAACACCCTGCTGATACAAACCCCACACACGACCACCTCGCTTACTCTTTGGCTCTGGCATACCTCTAATCTCTAATATCTCTAACCTCTAAAATCTAACCTCTAGCTTCTAGCTCTTAGCCAGCCAACAGCCAACAGCTAACCGCCAACAGCCATCATATACCCCTTGATCTCACTATACATCTCAGCCTCCACCTGCTGCAGCTCACCACGCCAAGCCTTATCTTCCTCATCTGTCAGCATACCACGACGACTCTTATACTCCTTATACAGCTTATCAAAATCCTTAAACCACCCCTCCAGCATCTCATAGTCCACACCCTTGCCATACTCCACAATAGCCCGACTACGAGCATCATACTCACGCATACTCCTAGCACCCTCGAGAGACTCACGCATACCACGCTGCACCTTACTACGAGACTCCACCTCTCGGCGCAACTCCCAGAATCGCTCCTCGACACCACGACCTCGCAAACTATCATCATAACGATAGAACCTATTCGTCACAGGACTAGCACTCACAGCACCACGTACCCCCTCAGCTGCCACTGCCCGATCCACCTGATCCAGCATCTGTACAATACCACCGAAATACTGACTACACAGATAGCTATACACAAGAGGATCACTCAGCGGTGACAACACACCATGACGCCACTCAGACACATACTTATCCTGACCGATACCATTGATCCACTTGCTCACCGATACCTGCCACTCAGGCGTATGCTTAGGCAGACGCTTATACAACGGCAACGACTTATCCACATAGCGACTCTCCCAGCGCAACGCCCCACCATAGAAATTCTGATTAGCCAGCAAATCCGTAATAGGCTGAATCTGTGCAGGCACAAAACCACGACCACCACGATACAGACTACTACCCACAGACTCACCACGACGCTGACCCGCCACCATACCAGCCAGAGGACTAGCTCCATTAGTCGGGTTGTACGCAACGATTTCGCCCATACTATCCATACTACCCAGCACAGCCTCCACAGCATCCTTCTTACCACTCACTAGACCATACAGCTCCTGACCAATACCATAGAACGCACGCATCTCTATCGCTAGTGGCACCTTCACATAGCTATCCTTATCCACCACAAAGCACATATTACTCTTACGCACCGCAGGATTGATAGCCCGATACACATCGCCATGATCATCATCCCCATCCTGTAGCGCTGCTACAGCATAACCCAGCACCATAAGACCAGCCACAACAGCACTACTGCCCCACGGATTCTCAACTGCCACACCATAAGCCAAGTTCATACCCTGCACACCCGCATTGAAAAACATCTGACAAGCACCTATCAACCGATACAAACCACTACGACCAGCTCCCTTACGATTGAAATTAACACTCACCTCCTTAGCATCACTGATAGACTCCGTAACACTACGACCCATCTCACGACTCGTCACATACGTCGCAAAGCGTCCCCAGCTCTCGATCATCTCATTCGGACGAGCAAAGAGATTCAACACATCCTCACCCACACGCACAGCCCGACCCTTACCGCCTGCATCCAAAAGACTATTCACTCGCCGACGTGCCTTATGCTCACTCAGCAAACGCGCATAACCCGTCTGACCACCAAATCGCTTAAACTCATCCCAGTAAGCATCCACCTCTCTAGACACACCCACACCCGTATGACCCTTACCCCATATACGACCCAAGATCAGTGGAGACACACGCAAGTAATTACGCATATAAGCTCGCGTGTACACACCGCCTCGCTTCAAGAAGTTAACCGCCAGACTCATCTGCGCATCTCGCAGCAGATTCACAATCATAAAGTTCGGATTGCGACTAGTCACATTCTGAGCCATACCCCGTAGCAACCCCTTAGCAAACCGCTCCACATCTGTATCCTCACCCACATTAATACGATTCACAGCCTGTGCCAACTCAGGACGACCATTCACAAACACCAAATGCTCACGACCACCTATCATAACCTTCACAACATGCTCACCCAGCGAGCGTGCATCTGTCAGATATGCCACACGAGCTCCTCGCTCTCGTATCAGCGTCACAGTACCATCTGCCAAACCCTCACGCATACGATCCTCAAACGCCTCTACATCCTCCGACGCAAAGCTACTAGGATACAACGGAGTCAACAGCCCATCCTCACCCACACTATAGTACTGACGACCCAAACTCGTGTAGTCACTCGGATAGTTACTCACCAACCCATAAAAAGCCTGCTTCTCCACATTGTGATACCCGCCAATCACTGCACTACGTATCTTACGATACATAGCCAAGAGAGGTCTATCAGGACGTGACACACGACCCTTAGCACGCTGGATAGGCTGCACAAAGCCCCCCACTTGATCATGCATATACTCATAGTCCCCACGTGACTCCTCCGCAAAGCCCTGCATAGGCACATACCACTCATACATACCACTCACAGCCTCATAAGCCTCCTGAGACATCATACCACAGTCACGCCACACAACCAGGATCGCATCATTCACAGCTCGCACAGCCTCCCACAGCTCCTCCACAGACAATCCCCGACTACGCATAGCCCCCTCAAATCGCTCTACCAAGTCCGCAACGCCCTCCACACCGTCAAACAACTCATGACCCGCAAAGTGTACCGGTATATCCTCTCCAAGTTGCGTCTCATAAGCATACTCCAGCTCAGCCTCCTTAGCCTTATACTTAGCCTCTGCCTTACGTCGCTCACTTGAATCCAGCCACAAAAGATCCTCCGCATGCTTAGCATCTAGCTTAGCCAACCTTTGCTCCACACCTCGGCGACGCATATATGCATTACGCTCTGGCGCATGCTTAGCAAAGAGATAATCATCTAGCTGCTCTCCCGTCAAGCCTAGCCGACGTGACACCTCTCTAAGCTTCTGAGCCAGCTCACGATACACACCACCCTCCAGCTCCTCAATCTTACTCGTGGCACGACTACTCGTCTGATTATATCGCATCCACACACTACGAGACCCCTCCACAGGACGACCCGAGAGCGCACCCACACGCTCCTCATACACACGGATAGGATTAGTAGCATCAACCCACTCTGTCTTAACACGCTCACGACGCTGCACCAACGAGTTGTCCATCACTCCACTCAAACCCCACATCGTACCACCAGCATCTAGAGACACCGACTGACCATAACGCTCCCTGAGACGCTCCATACGACCCACAAATGCACGCTCCGTAGGAGACAGCTTACGACCCATCAGCTCAGCATCAGCCTCTCGACGACGTCGATAACGTCGCTTCCGCACGCCTCGCTCCACCACATCACTAGCCGTCTCGCCAGCACCCACACGTCTAAATCGGATATCTGGGTTCTTCGAATCAAAGCTCCCCGCATTATCTGTCGCACTCTTGACCTGACGACTATCGAAGACGACATACTCAGTCTCCATATCCTCCTCGGACGAGATTATACCATCATAGCCACGATGCAAGATATCCTCTCTAGCGACTACACCGCCTTCATCTTGGGACATATCGACCAATGGCTTCTCTAGCAGTGGGTGACGTATATTCAGATACGCACCGATTGTCCTATCTCCCATAGCAGACCAATCTTCCACACCACTACTGAAGTAGAACCCCTGCACATCACTACTGCGCCTAGCCTGATTCAAGTCAAACACCGTAAAGTCGCTTCCAGTCTGATGGTACACAACCATAGGCTCGCCATTCTCATCGACAACCTTTGAGTAGTCATCTAGAAGATATTTCCCTGGTTCGTAGCTTTTCTCAATTCCTTTTAGTAACTTTGCCACCGAGAGAGAGCTACTGTTGCTGGGGTTGCTGTCAGTGCTGTCATTGACACCAGCTAAAGTACCCTTCAGTGGCTCTCCTTTCATAGAGCTATTAGATTCGTCTAGTAGCTCTATTTTTGTAGCCTCATACGAATATGGCTTGCCAGACCTACTAGCGTCATCATACACCTTGAGAGTTACCTTGACCCTATAGGTACTATCACCTATACTTACAGCCCCGTAGATACGATGGATCATAACGCCTTCACGAACACCATACCTAGGGTCACGAACTTTATCCGCTCCCTTCAAATAGTCTAGATGTTGCTCCGCATCTACACCTGTTCGTATCACTGACGGCAACACTTTAAGCACCGATAGATGAGCATCCATACTGCTACTTCTTGATACGGACGATTCTGAGAGATACTTACTTACAGCCCTATTACTTATACATACGACACCTTTGCCTCCAGTCTCATCGTTACTATACGTGCGTACAATATTATCCTTAGCCCACTCACGAGCTTCTCGCAGGTTCTTAAACCCATGATCCACAGAACCCGATACAACTTCAACCGCCTTATAAGGTAGCTCCCAATCCCCAAACCAACTCTTGAAGGCTCCCGTTCGAACCTCCAGCCACTGACGCTCATTCAATCGAGTCGCCTTGCCATTCGGTGCCTTCATATACACACCGTCCCGCAATGCCCGACGCTTAATCCCCTCCAGCTCCTCTTCGCCACCCGCTACTCGCCTAAAACGTACTCGCTTGTTCTGCTCCTCGTCTGTAAACTTCGTATAGAAGTCCCCACTATTCTCCTGCTTGCGTTCCTCAACAAAGCCACCCACAACTTCATCAAAAGACCTATTAGCCTGACGCGACTGCTCCTGCTCAGCATACGACACAACCAAATCATCGTAGTACTGCTCCAATCCCTCTAGACGCTTATCCACATCTGCTATATCTCTAGTCAGATCAGATATACGACCCTCAGCACGCTCCACAGCACCCACCTTACGCTCCAATCGTGCCTTAGCTCGGTCAGCCTTCTCTCGCTCCTTCTTGATCAGACTCTTCTGAGTAGACACTTCCCAAGAGCTATACCGACCCATATTAGCCACAAGACGTGACTCCATAGAATCAGCCCTAGACTGACTCTCATTATAAGTCGTCAAAACATCTGACAAGACAGACTGCTCAGCAACTAGAGTCTCTCGCTCATGTTGTAGCTCCTTACGCTTCTCTGCCGTCGCAAAGCTCGCCCTAGACTTAGGATCACGTATCAAGTCCATCTTAAGCTCCTCAGCATCTATATCGCCCACATCAACTATATCCGCATCGGCGCGCATGGCCCTGTCTCTTATACACATCTCCGAGCCCACGAGACCTCTCTACATCT
>CAMCJO010000167.1 GCA_945875135.1 uncultured Porphyromonas sp. | reverse complement strand
CCTACATAGAGCAGATACGTGGTACTCAAGCAGTAGCAGCAGAATAATCAAGAGAGAGTAATCTAAGCTATGAGTAAGATAAGTAATAAAGAGGTCTTCCTAGGACCTCTCAATAAGAATAACCCAGTCACCGTACAGGTGCTCGGTATATGCTCGGCACTGGCGGTCACCGCTCAGCTCAAGCCCGCTCTGGTGATGGCTCTATCGGTGACGGTGGTCGTTGCCTTTGCGAACGTAATCATATCGCTGCTGCGTAACACGATACCTAATCGTATCCGTATCATCGTACAGCTGGTGGTGGTCGCTGCGCTTGTGACGATCGTTAATGAGGTGCTCAAGGCCTATGTCTACGATGTCTCTAAGGAGCTGTCAGTCTACATTGGTCTGATCATTACGAACTGTATCTTGATGGGTCGCCTCGAGGCTTTTGCCTTGGCAAATGGTCCTAAGGCTTCCTTCCTCGATGGTATCGGTAATGGTCTCGGCTATGGACTCGTCTTGGTGATCATTGGCTTCGTCCGCGAGCTACTCGGTAGAGGATCGCTATTCGGATATCAGATCATCCCGCAGTCCTTCTACGATATGGGCTACGTCAATCACGGCTTGATGATCATGCCTCCTATGGCACTCATCGTCCTCGCTTGTATCGTATGGATACAGCGTAGTAAAAACAAGGATCTGCAGGAGCAGTAAGCTCTCCAATCCATATAATACATTGGTCACACACAGATTAAAGTCTAAGCAATGGATTATCTAAGTCTATTTTTCAAGTCGATCTTTGTCGACAATATGATCTTTGCCTACTACCTAGGTATGTGCTCTTACCTAGCTGTATCCAAAGACGTCAAGACCTCACTCGGATTGGGGCTGGCAGTAACCTTTATCCTCACCTGTACACTACCGATCAACTACCTCCTGGAGACCTACGTCTTTAAGGCGGGTGCGCTGAGCTGGCTCGGGGCGGAGTTCGCTTCGGTCGATCTGAGCTTCTTATCGCTCATCGTCTTCATCGCCGTCATCGCCTCCTTCACACAGCTGGTAGAGATGGTCGTGGAGCGTTACAGCCCTTCGCTATACAACTCGCTAGGTATCTTCTTACCGCTCATCGCTGTGAACTGTGCGATCCTCGGTGGCTCGCTCTTTATGCAGCAGCGTGACTTCATCAATACAGGCATGGCAACGGTCTATGGCCTTGGATCTGGCATCGGTTGGATGCTAGCTATCGTCGGTCTAGCAGCTATCCGTGAGCGTCTAGCTTATAGTAATATACCGAAGCCTCTGAGAGGATTTGGTATCACGCTCATCGTCACTGGCCTGATGGGTATCGCATTCCTCAGCTTCTCAGGTGTCAAACTCTAATCGCCTACAGATATGGATCAAATGACCTTAATAATAGTCTCGAGTGTAGCGGTCTTCCTGCTGGTCGTACTGCTCCTCGTTGTGGTACTCCTAGTAGCTAAGAGTAAGCTCATCCCCTCTGGCAATGTACACATCAATGTCAATGATGTCAAGGATCTAGAGGTGCCGATGGGCGGTACGCTCCTCAACACGCTACAGAACGAAGGCATCTTCCTCTCTAGTGCCTGCGGTGGTGGCGGTAGCTGTGGACAGTGTCGCTGCCGTGTCGTAGAGGGTGGGGGAGAGATCCTCGCCACCGAGAAGGGCTTCTTCTCTCGCAAAGAGCAGATGGCACACTGGCGTCTCGGCTGCCAGACCAAAGTCAAGGAAGATCTGAAGGTGATAGTCCCTGAGAGCGTCTTTGGTGTCAAGGAGTGGGAGTGCGAAGTCATCTCTAATAAGAATGTAGCTACCTTTATTAAGGAGTTTGTCGTCAAGCTCCCCGAGGGCGAGCACATGGACTTCAAGAGCGGTAGCTACGCCCAGATCAAGATCCCTAAGTACGAGGTCAAGTACAGCGACTACGCAGTCGAGGATCAGTTCCGTGGCGATTGGGACAAGTTCAATATGTGGAGCCTTACGGCAAAGAACACTGAGGAGACCGTCCGCGCTTACTCTATGGCAAACTATCCTGCCGAGGGTAATATCATCACCCTCAACGTACGTATCGCTACGCCTCCGGTGGATCGTGTGACCCACACTTGGCAGAAGGTGCCCGCAGGTATCGCCTCCTCTTACATCTTCAGCCTCAAGCCTGGCGACAAGGTGACCATGAGCGGTCCTTACGGAGACTTCCACATCCACGAGGACTCTGATGCCGAGATGCTCTACATCGGTGGAGGTGCAGGTATGGCACCGCTACGTGCGCAGCTCCTACACCTATTCCTCACGGAGCATACGACCCGCAAGGTCTCCTTCTGGTACGGTGCACGCTCACGCAGTGAGATCTTCTACGAGGAGGACTTCCGCGCCATCGAGCGTGAGTTCCCGAACTTCTCCTTCCACATTGCGCTTTCGGCACCACTGCCTGAGGACAATTGGACAGGTCTGACGGGCTTCATCCACCAAGCCATCTATGACAACTACCTCAAGGATCATGAGTCTCCTGAGGATATCGAGTACTACATGTGCGGTCCTGGTCCTATGTCGGCAGCAGCCATTACGATGCTGGACAACCTAGGCGTACCGCCCGAGCAGATCAACTACGACAACTTCGGCTAAAGGATCTCTGAGTTGACAGACTAGTCTATGAGAGTAAAGAAACAAGGCGACGGAGTCTTATCCCGACGAGGGGGCTCTGTCGCCTTGTTTATTACAGCCCTCATGAGACTGTTGCAAAAGTCACCTCATCTCTCTAGCACCTCAAAAGCACATAAATACCGATAAAGTCAAAAGAAATACCGATTTTGCTAAGTCTTTTTCCCAAAACAACTTGGCTCATATGAATCAAATCTCGTAACTTTGCCCCATAGAAATAATTGAAAATGTAGCCAAACCACTTACTATGATACGAAAGATAGTGATTACCATCGGCCTCGTCCTCTCCATTGGATTTGCGGCCACGGCACAGCAAGTTGCTCTCAAGCACAACTTCGCTTATGACGCCCTCCTTACGCCCAACCTCTCACTTGAGTTTGCGATGGGCAATAAGTTTACCTTCGACACCCAGGTCGGTTGGAACTCGTTCGTCTTCAATCTCGATGCGGACAAGCCCAACTACAGTGAGACCAAGTGGGCACACTGGATGGCTCAACCAGAGCTTCGCTACTGGTTCTGCGATGTTTTCAATGGATGGTTCCTTGGTCTACATGGCCATGTAGGACAGATGAACGTAGGTGGGGTCAACATCCCCTATCCCCTCATTTTGGAAAACAAAGAGTCCATCATGAAGGATCACCGCTACCAAGGGTGGTTCTACGGAGGTGGTCTCAGCTTAGGCTACCAGTGGGTACTCTCGACGCGCTCTTCGCTCGAGTTCTCTCTCGGTGCAGGTTATGCTCGTATCAACTACGACAAGTTCCCCTGCCAGCGTTGTGGTACTAAAGTCGATGAGGGCAATGCCAACTATGTCGGCCCGACCAAGGCTACGATCTCGTACGTCTTCTTCTTCAAGTAATCGTCAGTAGCACATCTAATAATACAGACACAAAGATTATGAATATCAAGATATCCCGCATACTTATACTCCTCTCGACGCTGCTATTTACCGTCGGAGGGACACTATGTGCTCAGCAATTCTCCAAGGCGGAGGAGACACAGACGATTGCTCTATCAGCAGAGCACTGCACTGTCACACGTGACATAGCGCGCAATGTGCTATGCATCAATCTAGACGCAGCTCCTTATGCCAATGTGCGCTCACAGCAGCTCGTGCGCATTACTCCTGTTTACGTCTCTGCAGACAGAAATCAGTCTCTAAGACTACCCAATATCTATGTAGCTGGTAATGCTCGCTACAAGATTCTCAAGCGTCAGCACGACCTCTACAACAGTGATCCCCTAGTTAAGGAGATATACTCACGTCCCGAGGGCTCAGTTTATGCACGAGGCATCAAGGACCTACCTCACATGGTCTACGAGCGTCCCTTCGAGAGCTGGATGGCTGATGGACACATGGAGCTAGAGATCGACACTTATAGCTGTGGCAACTGTCCTAAGGGAGCACTCGTGGCTCAGGGTGACCCACAGTCTCTACCAGCCTTTGGGTCTGGATACTATAAATATGACTATATAGAGCCTGCTGCTACCGCCTTCAAAGAGTATGCTGAGAGCTTTGATGCAAAAGTTCAGTTCGTCGTAGCCCAGCACGACCTTCGCAAGGACTTCAAAGACAATGCAGCTGAGCTAGCTCGTCTAGATCAGTTCGTAAAGAAGGCAACCAAGATTGAGGGTGCAGAGCTACACACCGTATACATCTATGGTTACGCATCTCCCGAAGCACCCTTTGACTACAACCTAGCACTCTCTGATCGTCGTACCAAGACCCTCTATAACTATGTCAAGAATGCTCACAAGGCACTCTTCAGTAAGGTCGAGGTCGTTGCCGAGGGCAAGGGCGAGGACTGGGATGGTCTACGCAAGCTCGTAGATGCTAGCAGTATGGCAGAGCGTCAGACGATTCTCGACATTATCGATAAGTACGATACAGACACACCGCGTGAGGCAGACATCAAGGCACTCGATGGTGGCAAGGTTTATCGTGACCTCCTCGACAACTACTATCCTAAGCTTCGTCGCACCACCTTTACGATGAGCTATCGCGTACGTCCCTTTGAGGTCTCAGAGCTAGCACACATCTACTCGACCAATCCTAAACTGCTAAGCCTCAAGGAGCTCTACACCCTAGCTCAGCAGGTTATAGCACGAGGTGAGAGTCCAGTAGCCATCTATCGCGCAGGTTATGAGCAAAATGCTAAGGACCCTGTTGCTAAGCTCAACTATGCCAATGCGCTCCTTGAGTATGACAAGAACGCTCAGGAAGCTTATAAGCTACTCTCTACCATTCAGTCTGACAGTCGTGCTAAGCTACCCACAGCCATCGCTCTCGATATGATGGGCCGCAAGGCTGAGGCTGAGAAGCTTTACTTCAACTAATAGTTGACAGACGATACTTGTCACGGAGCTGATAAGTATCACGTTAGATAAGGCACCTCCGTTAGGACGACTTCGGTCATCCCGACGGAGGTGCTTCTTTTGTTGCTTTACGAGATCAAATACTTCCCGCCACCAACTAGAGCCCTCACGAATAGGCTCAAGCCAGTATGAGACTGTCGCAAAAGTCAACAGTCTCTATAATTGCTCTGTCAGAAGCTACACATTAGCGACAAGCGAGGCATAAATGAGATCACTATATATAATGAGTCAACCATGGATTGGCTGTTGGCTATTAGCTATCGGGACCATCGGAGCTATCAGAGTGATCGGATCTCTAATCTCTAACTTCTAACCTCTAA
>CAMCJO010000166.1 GCA_945875135.1 uncultured Porphyromonas sp. | reverse complement strand
ACACACTGCATATCGTCGGCAGCGTCAGATGTGTATAAGAGACAGGTTCAAAGCTATCCGTGGCAACCGAGGTCACGGAGAGCATTGGGAGGACACAAGACAGTTTTACATCCTTGGACTAACCCTCACTGAAGGTGCACGCATCTCCGTCAAGTATTGGCAGCAGGGGACTGTATCGGAGATCTTCGACAGAGTCTACCAGCATCTCGTCGATATGAACATCATCAGCTGGACTGGCAACGTGGACGAGGAGAACCCGCCCCTACGCTCTCTATATAATATAGTGTCCACGGTCTCCCCGGTCTCCACGTCACCCAGCTCTAAAAAGTTTCAACTTAACTTGGTACAGAGCATTGTTGAGAGTATCCTCAATGGTAGCCCCTATCCGCTCACTCTACAACAGGCATGTATTAGGAGGATTCCTCAAATACTCCGACAAAAGCCCAATAAGGAAAAGAAAGAATACAAGAAAAGATTTGATCTATGTGTGGCCATACTCAAGGGCTGCATCAATCGCAAAGCAAGAGTATATAAACATCTAAAAGAACTAGATATGGCTTTAGACAAGCAAAACGACAACATCGCTTACCTCGCCGGACGCCTCTTTGCCGTCTTCGAGCAGGTTCAGCGCGCAGCTCTGGGTAAGGGAGTCAATGCGACCATCCGAGACCGCTTTTACGACAGTGCCTCCACACGGCCCAATACTGTAATGGGACCACTATTCAGACTGTCCAACCATCACCTGAGCAAGCTGTACAAAGAGACACCTGGACTGGCTGTCTTCTTTGACAAGCTCCTTAATGAGATTACTGAGCTTATTACCACAAAGGAAAAAGCATTCCCCGCTACCTTCTCGCTAGATGAGCAAAGCCTCTTCGCAGTAGGCTACTATCATCAGAAAGTCTACACCTATAATGGAAAGGAGAACGCAGACAACCCAACTGAAGAAACAGAACAATAACCAATAGAGTCATGAATATGCAACCGAATAACCCACAGATCGTACAGAATAGATATGACTTCATCCTGCTCTTTGACGTCAAGGATGGCAACCCCAATGGAGATCCCGATAGTGACAACTTGCCCCGTGTAGATTCCGAGACTGGCGAGGGACTCGTCACCGATGTATGCATCAAGCGCAAGGTACGCAACTATATCGACTACCTACACATCACGGATAGACCTCAGTCTTACGAGATCTATGTCAAGGATGGTCCCATCCTCAAAGACAAGATCTCGGCAATGACATCAGATGAAATAGAGAAGCTCAAGAAGGACGCTAAGAAGAATGATAAGAAGATCATTGACCTCAAGAGGGAGGCAATGCTTCGAGAGTTCTATGACATACGAGCTTTTGGTGCTGTTATGTCTTTTAAGGAGGCTAATGCTGGACAAGTCCGAGGTCCTATACAGCTCACATTCGGACGATCTATTGACCCGATCTTTCCACACGAGCATACGATTGTCCCAGTAGTTGCTGCAAATAAGGATCAGACCATGGGGCGCAAAGCCACCGTGCCCTACGGACTATATAAGATGTATGGCTTCGTGACGCCACACTTTGCCGAGGACACAGGCTTTACGGAGGATGACTTGCAGCTCTTCTGGAAGGCACTCGAGAATATGTTTGACCTAGATCACTCCGCAGCCCGTGGACTCATGAGCCTGCAGAAGTTGATTGTCTTCAAGCACGACTCCCCTCTGGGCAATGCGTCTGCGCACAAGCTCTTTGACCGTGTCACTGTAGCACGGCGAGAGGGCCTCACAGGTCCCGCACGCGACTTCTCCGACTACACTGTTCAGATCGATCGTAACGGACTCCAGGGAGTCGAGGTCATCGAGCTCGTCTAGCCCCCTTTCACACAAAAGCCCCTTCCGTAGCGCACGCCACTACGGCAGGGGCTTTTCTCTAAAACAACCTTTCCCATGAGACGCTACAGCGACGAGGAGCTTCTGACAATCTCTGAGATACAGCACTACTGCTTCTGTCCACGTCAGTGGCAACTGATCACCCTAGAGCAACTATGGCAGGACAACCATCTCACTGCGCTAGGGCAGATCCTCCACAAGCGTGTGGACCAGCCTGAGTTGAGTGCTCGCGTGGGAGACACGATCGCGATGAGGCGGGTGCCGCTCGTCTCCTACTCTTTGGGACTATACGGGCTGTCCGATGCGGTCGAGCTGACCCCGCTACGGGATCATAGCTTGCGCCCCTTCCGACACCCTAAGTACCCCGGGGCATGGCAGGCGACTCCTGTCGAATACAAGCGTGGCAAGCCTAAGACTCACCTCGCTGACAAACTACACCTCTGCGCTCAGGTCATAGCTCTTGAGGAGATGTATCAAGTCTCTATTCCCTATGGAGCTCTCTACTATGGAGAGACACGGCATCGCCTGCAGGTCGAGATGGACAGTGCTCTGCGGGCAGCGTGCTACGAGGTGGCGCGTAAGATGCACGAGGCCTTTGCGCAGCGCACTCCTATACTGGCGCACTACACCCATCAGTGTCGCTCTTGCTCTCTCCTTGATGAGTGCATGCCTCGTATCGCATCACACCGATCGGCAAAGAGCTACCTCAAGCATCACGATATACTCACCTCATGAGAAAGCTACTCAACACCCTCTACATCCTTACGCCCAATGTCTACCTGCTCAAGGACGGCACCAATGTCGTGGCGCGCGTAGATGGCGAGGAGACCTTTCGTATACCGATACACAACCTCGAGGGGATCATCACATTCTCCTATATGGGTGCTTCGCCAGGGCTGATGCAGCTCTGCGTGCAGGAGGGTGTCAAGCTCACATTCCTCACCCCTACAGGTCGCTATATCGGTTCGCTAGAGGGTCCCACGAGGGGCAACGTCCTCCTGAGACGTACGCAGTACCGCATCGCTGACGACGAACCCGCTGCTACTCACTTCGCCGCTCTATTTATCTCGGCCAAGATAGCTAACCAGCGATCAGTGCTGGGTCGCTACTTGAGAGACTACCACCCGACGGAGAGCGTAGAGGCAACCTTTCAGGAGACACTCAGCCAACTCAAGACTTTGCAAAAGAGCTTAGCCTACAAGCGTGACCGTATGACCGTTATGGGTGTAGAGGGCTTAGCAGCGCAGCAATACTTTGCTCTCTTTCACCACCTCATACGGCGACCAGAGTTTACCTTCGAGGGGCGGTCGCGTCGCCCGCCTCTCGATGAGACCAATGCGTTGCTCTCATTCTTCTACACCATCCTCGCCCACGAGGTCACGGCAGCACTCGAAACCGTAGGGCTGGACCCATACGTGGGCTTCCTCCATACGGACAGACCAGGCAGAGCAAGCCTTGCCTTAGACCTTATGGAGGAGCTTCGCGCCTACCTCGTGGATCGCTTCGTCCTGACTGTCATCAATAAGCGACAGGTCGCACCCTCAGACTTTATCGCCCAGGGCGAAAACGGATACATCCTCAGAGACGAGCCCCGCAAAGAGCTCCTAGCCGCGTGGCAGCAGCGCAAGCGAGAGGAGATTATGCACCCTTTCCTTCAGGAGCGGATACCGATAGGACTGCTTCCCTATGCTCAGGCATTGCTCCTAGCCCGATGCCTCCGAGGAGACCTCGACGACTACCCTGTCTTCCTAATCCAAAGCTGATGTACCTACTTGTCACCTACGACGTAAACACCGCCTCGCCTGATGGTGCTAGGCGTCTTCGCCAAGTGGCGAAGATATGCCAAAACTACGGCCAGCGTGTCCAGAACTCGGTCTTCGAGTGCCTCGTCTCTCCTGCCCAAAGGGTCGAACTAGAGGCTGCGCTCACAGACACGATCAACCTCTCGAGCGACTCCCTGCGCATCTACCACATCGGCACCAACTACCAGTCTAAGATCATCACCATTGGCAAAACGAAAGGCGTAGATCCCGAGGGTGTGCTGCTCATATAGCACTCAGCCTCGTTTTCTCTTGCTTGTGCTCCCCTGCGAATGCCAAGCGATCAGTAAAAAGGCAGTCTATTCGCATACGTTGAGATCCAAGAAGATACTGTCTCGCAGTCACCGCCAACGCAACAACACATCCGCTTGTAGTCTTCTATTCGCAATGGATCAACGTCTAATCCTCTATTTATGCGTACCTTTGGGCATCGCAGTCGCACCCCACACGGGGTGCGTGAATTGAAACAAACTCGTAAGAGTAAGTAAGAGTCAGCGTATGGGGTCGCACCCCACACGGGGTGCGTGAATTGAAACCTCTGTTGCGGATCTCTGCGTCGTGCAGTACCGGTCGCACCCCACACGGGGTGCGTGAATTGAAACGTACGGCGGCCATTATATCCGGATCGACCTTCTCGTCGCACCCCACACGGGGTGCGTGAATTGAAACTGGTAACTACATTGTCCCCAACCCCTACCTCCTCGTCGCACCCCACACGGGGTGCGTGAATTGAAACGGGATCATCTAGAGCCAGGTGAATCGTATCCTAGTCGCACCCCACACGGGGTGCGTGAATTGAAACAGAAAGTGCTCGCCAGGCTGATATGCGTAATGCTGTCGCACCCCACACGGGGTGCGTGAATTGAAACTAGCGGTTAAAGTGGATTAGAGCTAGACAGGGAGGTCGCACCCCACACGGGGTGCGTGAATTGAAACATTCTGAGAGCTATTGTAAAGCGATAGAGAACAAGTCGCACCCCACACGGGGTGCGTGAATTGAAACGCTCGGATCGCCTCCGCTAGCTGGAGCGTCTCCTTGTCGCACCCCACACGGGGTGCGTGAATTGAAACGACTTGGTCGGGCTGTCCGCCTTGAGCTCGTCCAGTCGCACCCCACACGGGGTGCGTGAATTGAAACGTCTCGTGCGTGTATTGTCTCCTCTCCGATTCCTGTCGCACCCCACACGGGGTGCGTGAATTGAAACTAGCGGTTAAAGTGGATTAGAGCTAGACAGGGAGGTCGCACCCCACACGGGGTGCGTGAATTGAAACATTCTGAGAGCTATTGTAAAGCGATAGAGAACAAGTCGCACCCCACACGGGGTGCGTGAATTGAAACGCTCGGATCGCCTCCGCTAGCTGGAGCGTCTCCTTGTCGCACCCCACACGGGGTGCGTGAATTGAAACGACTTGGTCGGGCTGTCCGCCTTGAGCTCGTCCAGTCGCACCCCACACGGGGTGCGTGAATTGAAACGTCTCGTGCGTGTATTGTCTCCTCTCCGATTCCTGTCGCACCCCACACGGGGTGCGTGAATTGAAACGTTGCGGAGCGTGGCTAGTGACTCCCATGTGGTGGTCGCACCCCACACGGGGTGCGTGAATTGAAACTGTTCTCGTCCTTGTAACCAAAGCTGGCACGGATGGTCGCACCCCACACGGGGTGCGTGAATTGAAACGTGTAGCTCGACCCATAGCGTC
>CAMCJO010000165.1 GCA_945875135.1 uncultured Porphyromonas sp. | reverse complement strand
GTGTTTAGCTCTAAAAATAAACACCGAAAGATGCAAGATCCTCTGTCTTTTACTTCCTGTTGGGAAGAGACTTTTGACACAGCCCCGTCCCCGTTGAAACGCTGTATGCCCTATGGGGAACACGCAGGTCCGTTCCTACACGAACTACATCAACACGACAAGACCACCCATCAAACGCTGTCGCACCAGAAGCATAATAGAGAGACGCACACAGAAGGACCTCGTGAGAGGTCCGACGAATCATAGCCGTGGGTCGAAGGGGCAAAGCCCCGAACGACCCACGGACGCTAGACGGCTCCTGATTTATCGACCCCTTGTGGGTCGGACTAAACTTTTGATACAACGGATGCCCTCTGACTAAATCGTCGTTATCAGGTTTGCTGGCTTGCGAAGTGTTGGCTATGGATTAAACGCTAGAAGCTTAGAACTGGAGCTCCCACTACTCTAGATTTCCGTGTGAGTGTAGCGACTTCAATCTCAACGCACCACAAATGATAACACTTGTAATGATATGAAGGACCATACATTAATTTATAGGTTGGCTAACTTATGAGGCTCCATTTCGAGAAAAGATTTACCTTTGCGCTAGGGAACAAACATTTTAAATTAGGCTCCCCTTCTCAGCAAATATAAGCACACTAGATCTTTATCCTCAAATGCTAATGAAACAGACACTCAGACTAACTCTAACCTTACTCGTTTTTACCCTCTTAGCGGGAGAGATATATAGTCAAAACTTCTATGGGTGGAATCTTTACCATAGGACAGATGATCAAAAGGTGGGTCCTTGCGAAGCTCCCATCGGGAACCCCACTGACGTCACACTGCTACGGAGGCATGACTATGGAGTCTGTGCCGGAGCTTTTGTCGGAAGTAGGTATTACTGCTATACCTACGAAAAGAGTGTGTCGGGGGCTAGACCAATAGCTTTCGGTATATACAACTTTGAGACGGGTGCATTTACCAAAGTCGCAGACTATAGTCAGATGACAACGCTGTTTTATGACATGGCTTATAATTACAGCAATAAGACGATGTATGCTCTCGGTCTGAAGGGTGAAAACAGCGTCTTACTGACAGTATCTATTGAGACAGGTAAGACGAAAGAGGTACTACCTCTATCCAAAAGGTATTATACCCTGGCCATAGACCTTGAGGGACACTTTTACAGCGAGGACGAATATGGCGAACTCTATCAACTATCATTAGATGGCTCCGAAACACTTATCGGAGGAGGGGATTACTTTCCTTTGTTGCAAACCCAGTCAATGAGCTTTGACCACAATACAGGTTCTTTATATTGGGTGTGCCCTACAGGGCGAGAGGGAACTCAGCTACTCACAATTGATAAAGAGACTGGTTATGTCACAGCAAATGTAGAGCTTCCCGACGAGATGCAAATTGTCGGATTTGACATCCCTTATATTTCAATCTCCAAAGGAGCTCCCGCCATCCCTTCACAACTTAATGTTGAAGCAGACAGTCAGGGTGGTCACACAGCCCAGATTAAGCTCCAAGCGCCACTTCTAGATTACGAGGGCAGAGCCTTGACTGGCGAAATTAAAGTTGTCATACAACGAGACTCAAAGGAAATAAAGAGCCTTGATGGTTGTAAGCCTGGCGAGACCTATACTCTCACTGATCAGGTCCCTTCAGACACTGTCTATACCTATACAGCATATGCCGAGAATAAGTTTGGCAAGGGAGAGGAGAAGAGTGTCAAAGTCTTTGTCGGAGAAGATGTCCCAGCTACCGTGACTAACTTATCCATTGAAAAGCTGGGTGACTCCTCCTGTAAAATAACATGGGATAAACCATATGAAGGCAAACACGGTGGATACCTTTCGCCTAACATTACATACTCCATTTATAGACTACCTGAAGGTGTCTGCGTGGCAAACAATCTAGCTGGAAACAGCTATACGGATGAGATTGTTGGCTCCCTGGGATTTTTTCAGTGGCGAGTCGTGCCATCAACAAAGAAGGGTGAAGGAGACTCCGCAACGACAGCTTCGCTACTCTTAGGACATCCCTATACTATTCCTTATGAGAGTGGATTTACTGCCACCGAGACTCCTTTTTGGACTATAGTTGATGCCAATAAGGATGGCACCACGTGGAAGGAAACAATGGACAATGGAATCGGATGCTCCTATAGCTCTCAGTCTGGAGATGATTGGTTGATATCATCTCCTCTGCAACTTGTTGAGGGAGTTCGGTACAAGATTAAAGTACAAGCAGCTGCTTACAGCTATGAGTACGAGGAGAAGATGAGTCTCCACCTTCTATCCTCTAGTGATATCAGAGGAGAGAGCATTGAGATAGCAGACTTTGTCGTGGGAAACGAAGAGGGAGAGAAGCGAGACTACGTGGCATACTTCTCACTAAGTCCCAACTCAAGTATGTCTCGCATTGCAATCAGAATGCACTCAGACCCAGACAAGTATAGACTGACTCTTTATAAGGTTTCCATTCTAGAGGCCAGTGAAGGCACAATCTCTGGCGAGGTTAAGGAGGGCGAAACGGCTGTAGAGAACGCCACTATACGAATACTCACGCCTACTCCTATAGAGACCAAGAGCGACAACAACGGTTTATGGCGACTATCTGCTATCCCAGAGGGAGCGTATCATCTAGCAATTGAAAAGGAAGGCTTTGCTCCCATAGACACCCTCGTTGCTATACAAAAAGAGCAAGAGACCCATCTATCCACACAGCTTCAACCGTTAAAGAAGGGCATACTATCACTAACCTTACAGGACGGCATATCTCAAAACGCGATAGCTGATGCCAAGATCATCTACCGAAGAGTAAATACAATCTTATCCTCTGAAGGGATAAGCTATACAGGTCAAGACGGAAAGCTTGACAAGATTACCCTATATGCTGGAGATTACGAATTATTGATTCATCGAGCTGGCTATAAAGACGCTCTTAAGCGACTAGCGCTAAAAGCTGATCAAGAGAATCAATTGAAAGTATCTCTAGAGAGGGAAGCTCTGGCTCCTCTAGAGGTGTGTGCCACGGGACAAGAGGAAGACAAATGTATCATTAGCTGGCGACGACCAGTACACGAAGAAATCATATCCTATGCAAAGGATGAAGGTACTGCTCGTCTTGGTGTCATGGACTACACTCCCTACTCAGTACTCGGCACAGTGTATCGTGGAGCGAAGGCTATAACATCTGTCGCATGGAAGACATCCTCTCACCGTGGTCCGCATAAGAGCGTGGACTTGGTTCTATTCAAGCTAAATAAGTATGGAGAGCCTACTAGCGAGATACTTTTTGAGAAGAATGGAATCTCCAATCAGGATGAAGAGTGGTGTCGAGTAGTCTTCGAGCACCCGATTATTGCACCTGAAGGAGTTCTAGTAGCGCTTAGGTATAACGGTTATCTATCTCTATATGCTGACGCAGGAGAGGACGCAGGCATAGACTTCGAGTCAAATGTTCATGTCATTAACAAAGACTACACGAGCCAACCTTTTGAGTATCTTGATAGTCACAATATGAGGAAAAACTTTCTGCTCAAAGTAGGTACCCTCCAGCTTCTCCCTAGTGGCACACCTGAGGAAACAATCGCCTTACACACTGGATACGAACTATATCGAAAGGAGAAAGAGAGCAAAGAGCTACAACATCTAGCGACTCTATCCAGTGACAAGCTTTCCTATGTAGACGACACTTGGCAATCTCTACCGATGGGACACTATAGGTACTATGTACGTGCTCGATACTCTGACTCTATCCTCTCTGACGTGACAGCATCTTCTCTTGTTGGCAAGGGGCAGAGGACTACTATCCGAATCAATGTTTCCTCCAATTCTGGAGCATTAGACTCTACACCAACCCTCCTCCTCACCTCCCTCTCAAAGGGTAAGGAGACTTACCAAGCTATTCCCGATAGTTCTACATCTTGGGTCTGTAAGAAAATCCCTAAGGGACACTACGCTTTACGGGCTACACTAGATGGGTTTGAGGATATTCTTATAGCAGACTTAGACTTTACTAAGGAAGACTCATATGAGCAAGAAATCCTCTTTAAGGAGCTATGCATCAAGCCCTTCAATCTTAAAGCCATCGCAGATAAGAGTCAGAAGGGTGTCGTGACGATCTCTTGGAATCAGGCAGACTTTTTCTTTGACAATCTAGATAGTTATGCTCCATTTACCCTAGAGCCTGCCACACCTCAGTGTAATTGGATTTATTGGGACCGAGACCAAGACCTGACGAGGGAAATAGAAGGTGTCAGCTTCCCAAATGCTGGAGGAAAGATGTCCTTTATCGTATTCAACCCGCAGCAAAGCAACCCACCCTTGCTACATGCAGAGCCTTCACTTAGAGCCTATAGCGGGGAGCAGTATTTGGCATCTTTTGCCAATCGGAACAAGCCTTGTCGCAATTTCCTCTTTTCGCCTATTATCACGTTTGAGGGACAGACGTTTTTCGAGTTCAAAGTGCGAAGCTTAACCAATGCTTCTGCACCTGAGCGTATACGTGTCGGATATACCAAGGTAGAGTACCCTAAGACGGAAGGGGATATTTCATGGATCACAGATGAGTTTACACCTAGTGACAAAGAGTGGAGCAAAGCTTCCTACGCACTACCAAGGGAGGCTAAGAGAGCAGTCCTAGGTCACTTCTCGCACAATGCTTTCACCATTATGTTAGATGATCTTTTCGTTGGAGAGGAAACACCCTATGGGGATGGCTCTATGAAACAGCCTATTACAGATAGGGCACACTACACACTTTACATAGACGATAAGGCTGTTTTAGAGAATTCGAAGAAGATCTCTCTTCAGCTCAATGGTATCACCGCTGGGTTGCATAAAGCTCGTGTGGTAGCCTCCTATAAGTCTGGGGCAAGCAAGGAGACTTCTATTACATTTGATGTACCAACCAATGTGAACAACACACTCTTGGAAAAAGAGGAAGTAAGATGCTATCCTAATCCAGCCAACGAGTGGATTGAAGTTGTAGCACCTAAGATGGGGCTGACTCTAAACATATACTCAATAAGTGGAAGTCTAGAGATGAGTATCGCTTTGGATCATGAGACCACTCGAATAAACGTTGTCAAATTACCTGCTGGCGATTATATCTTGCAGGTCGGCAACGTTACTCAAAAACTACTTATTCAGCGCTAAAACGTCTCAAGCGAACAAGAGAGAAACCCTTTTATCAGCTGTTCAATATGGGAAAGTAAGAAACGGATTAACCGCCTTCTCTAGGGAAGACGACTAATCCGTTTCTTTTGTCTTGTAGGGGTGCTATGCCCTAAATATGAAGCATTAGATTGCCCTAAAGCTAGAGACGTAAAGTCGAAGGGTAGCCTCGAGCTGGAGGGTTAGAACTGGAGCATCCGCTCGATGGAGCGCCACGCCTTCTGACGG
>CAMCJO010000164.1 GCA_945875135.1 uncultured Porphyromonas sp. | reverse complement strand
GGCAACTACGCCCCGTGTGGACTTTCACCACAGATCTATGACATGCCCGTCATACGAAAAAAGCGATCACGTGAAGATGTTAAGCCTTCACGTGACCGCTCATTATTTATGCTCACCCCTAGACCAAAGGGGGAGTTATCGTCTTGTCAGACCGTCTCTGCGAAACTTTATAGGTTAGGATTGACCGTGTGCCACTCGGCAACGGGAGGTATGACGCCCATCTCGATGATCTGCTCGCGCATACCCTCTAGGTGCTTGTAGCTTTTGTCTAGAGCAGCCTCCTCTTCGGGTAGACCCTCTACCTCCTTGTAGGTTACGCCCTCACGAGTTATGGTTGTCTCACGCGCCATCATCACGTTCTTGTAGCGATGGTCATTGACAAAGCATCCTGCGGGCCAGCGGAAGGGCTCACCGCCCATAGCTGCGCGAATCATCTCGATGGAGACGTAAGCGGGGCTCTGGAAGCTGGAGCGACCACGTAGTGCGATAATGTTGGCACCGCCCTTGATGACACGCTGCTGGAGTGCAGCCCACTGGTCATGCGTGAGGCGATCGGTGCCGATGAGCTCCGTCAGAGGCTTGCCATCGACGCGGGCCGTGCTGGCGAAGACGGCCATCTGCTCTCCGTGACCACCATAGGTGCGTGTATTCGTCACCTGGCTCTGCTGGAGACCGAAGTGCTTAGCTAGCTCGCTCTGCAGACGTGTGCTATCGAGTGCAGCAAGGGTAGTCACCTGTGAAGGCTTCAGGCCTGAGTGTATCAGCGTGACTAGACCCGTGATGTCTGCGGGGTTGAAGATGATGACCACATGGTTTACGTCGGGGCAATACTTCTTGATGTTGCGTCCCAGCTCAGCGGCTATCTCGGAGTTTCCCTTGAGGAGATCTTCGCGGGTCATGCCCTCCTTACGAGGTGCACCACCAGAAGATACGATATACTTAGCTCCTCGCAGAGCCTCAGCGATGTCAGAGGTAAAGGTTAGATTGATCCCATCGAAGCCGCAGTGACGCATCTCCTCCCAGACACCCTCGAGCCCCTTAGCATAGGGGTCGTATAGGCAGATGTTTGGGGTGAGGCGCATCATGGCAGCCGTCTGTGCCATGTTTGATCCGATCATGCCGGCAGCACCGACGATGACCAGCTTGTCTTGTGATACGAAACTCATAGTGTTCTTATACTTGTTGAAATGATTGATACGCTATCTCTTGTCTAGAATAGGAAAAGATCGAGAGCCGGTCATCAGACCTACAAAGGTCGTACGCACTAGCTCCCGATCTCTCCACTAGAGTGTTATCTTACTAAGCCTCGTAGCGACGAGCGATCTCCTTCCAGTCGATGATAGACCAGAGATCCTTGACGTGGTCGGCACGGCGGTTCTGATAGGTTAGGTAGTAAGCGTGCTCCCATACGTCGAAGCACATCAGAGGCTTGAGCCCCTTGCGTAGTGGGTTGCCAGCGTTTGGCTCCTTCTCTATCGAGAGCTTGCCCTGGTTGTCACTAGCTAGCCAAGCCCAGCCTGAGCCAAAGAGTGAGGTGCAGGCATCGTTGAAGGTCTTCTGAAACTCCTCAAAGCTACCGAAGTCACGCTTGATAGCCTCTGCGAGCTTACCCTCGGGCTGACCTCCAGCATTGGGAGCAAACTGTAGGAAGTACATGTTGTGGTTCATCACCTGGCCAGCCTGATTGTACAGCTTGCCCTCAGCCTTGCAGACGATATCCTCTAGAGAGGCATCCTTCAGGTCAGAGTCGGGGAGGAGCTTATTGAGTGTGTCTACGTAGCCCTTGAGGTGCTTACCGTGGTGATACTGGATCGTCTCAGCACTGATTACTGGCTCAAGTGCATCGTTTGCATAGGGGAGCTTTATTAGTTCGTGTGTCATGTTGCTTTATCTGTTTATGTTAAGTGTTACAAATGCATCTCTAGTCTCGCAGCTCACATATCTACTAGAGCTACCATCCTAGACAGCGTTACAAAGGTATATAAAAAGAGTCACAACTGCAAGTCCCCCCAGTTAGATCTTCCGCAAATCGTCACACGCCTCTAACCTCTAAATATATAGAGAGCCTACAATCCAGTGCGGATTATAGGCTCTCTATGCTAGACACTTGAATGTCTACTTTTCACCCAACTCCTCAAGGAGTACAGCTAGAGACTCCTCGAGTGTGAGGTCGGACGCACTGAGGCGTTACTCAGCGTCCTTATGCTCCTCGGAGTGCTCGCTGCCCTCCTCCTCGGTCTCGCCAGTCTCGACCTCAGCAGTAGCATCCTTGCTACGAGCTGCACGTGTCTGCTTGACAGCGCAGACGACAGCCTGTGGAGCGTCTACAAGCTCAAGGCCATCGAAGGATAGCTCGTGCACCTGAATCGTCTTGCCGAGCTTGAGGTCAGTTACGTCGATAACTAGATTCTCGGGGATCTTGTCATAGGCGGCACGTACGCGTAGATTGCGCTTCTCACGTACCAGCTTACCACCGGCTCTAACACCGACAGCGTGACCATCGAGTACGACAGGTACGTTCATGACGATAGGCTTATCCTCGCTCACCTCATAGAGATCTGCATGGAGCGTCTTGTCACTTACTGGGTGAAACTGCACATCCTTGAGTACAGCCTTGATCTGCTTGCCCTCGACGTCTAGCTCGATGAGATAGATGTCTGGCGTGTAGATCAGCTTGTTGATGTCGTCGCTCTTGACGACGAGGTGCTGTGTCTCGCCACCTCCGTAGAGGACTACAGGTACGAGCCCCTCACGACGGAACCCCTTGGTGGCTTTCTTGCCGAGCTGGTCGGCCTTGCGCACGGTGGCGCTGAGCTTAAAATGCTTCATTAGTACGAATAGTTAGTGTTACTCAAAATTAGTCTCGCTAATCTCCCATTACACTGTGGTGCACTACTCAGAGCCTCTGTGACGGGTGTCAGACAGTCGCATCAGACGCCTCGTCGGCTCCGTTAGAGACCAAAGATCCCCGTCACGCAAGAGGGGGTGTACAATTGGATTCATAGGAAAACCGTCCGCAAAGGTACGAATATTCTATCAATCAACGGCAAAGAATTTCAGATCATCGATCGCGCAACTAGTTATTAGATAAGATTTTTGTACCTTTGCGCCATTGTACAGAGTAACTATACATACAGTTTTATCTATTAAATCACCACAACTTACTAAATGAGTAACAATCCAACGGATCGTATCCAGCCACTCACAGACTTCGACTGGTCTGGCTACGCACAGGACACTGACATCTCTCCTGAGATGCGCAAAGAGCGCGAGGCGATTTATGACAAGACTCTGACGACAATCAAAGAAAACGAGGTCGTCATGGGTAAGGTCATGTCTATCAGCAAGCGCGAGGTACTAGTCAACATTGGCTACAAGAGTGCAGGCATCATCTCTGCCAACGAGTTTAACTACAACAAGGATCTCAAGGTCGGAGACGAGGTTGAGGTACTTGTCGAGAGCAAGGAGGACCGCTTCGGTCAGCTACAGCTCTCTCACCGCAAGGCGCGTGCAGCTCGTGCTTGGGAGAAGATCGCAGCTGCTCAGGAAAACGACGAGGTCATCCTGGGCTACATCAAGAATCGTGTCAACGGCGGTATGATCGTCGACATCTTTGGCATCGAGGCATTCCTACCAGGCTCACAGATCGACGTACGTCCTATCAAGGACTACGACGCTTTTGTCGACAAGACGATGGAGTTCAAGATCGTCAAGGTCAACCCCGAGTATCGCAACGTAGTCGTATCGCACAAGGTCCTCATCGAGGCAGAGCTCGAGCAGCAGAAGAAGGAGATCATCTCCAAGCTCGAGAAGGGTCAAGTCCTCGAGGGTGTCGTCAAGGGTATCACCTCTTATGGTGCTTTCGTCGACCTCGGTGGCGTAGACGGTCTGATCCATATTACCGACCTCTCTTGGGGTCGTATCGGAGATCCCTCTGAGGTGGTCTCTATCGATGAGAAGATCAACGTGGTCATCCTCGACTTTGATGAGGAGAAGACACGTATCGCTCTCGGTCTCAAGCAGCTTATGCCTCATCCATGGGATGCTCTTGATCCTAACCTTAAGGAGGGTGACATCATCCATGGTCGTGTCGTCGTCATCACTGACTACGGTGCATTTGTAGAGGTGATCCCAGGTGTCGAGGGTCTGATCCACGTCAGCGAGATGTCCTGGACGCAGCACCTACGCAGTGCTCAGGAGTTCCTCACCGTAGGTCAGGAGGTAGACGCTGTCGTCCTCATGCTCGACCGCGAGGATCGCAAGATGAGCCTCGGCCTCAAGCAGCTCAAGCCCGATCCATGGGAGACCATCGAGCAGCGCTTCCCCGTTGGGTCTAACCACGAGGCGCGCGTACGCAACTTCACCAACTACGGTGTCTTCGTTGAGCTCGATGAGGGTATCGATGGCCTGATCCACATCAGCGACCTATCTTGGACGCGCAAGGTCAAGCACCCCAATGAGTTTGTCAAGGTTGGTCAGATGATCGAGGTACAGGTACTGGAGATCGACAAGGAGAATCGTCGTCTCAGCCTAGGTCACAAGCAGGTTACGGAGAATCCTTGGGACGAGTTCGCTAAGGAGTTCACCATTGGCTCTATCCACGAGGGTACAGTCGTTCGTATGAACGAGAAGGGTGCCACCATCGCACTACCTTACGGTGTCGAGGCATTTGCTACGCCTAAGCATCTAGTCAAGGAGGATGGCTCTAGCGTCGCTGTAGACGAGAAGCTCCCCTTCAAGATCCTCGACTTCAACCCCGAGATGCAGCGCATCATCGTCTCTCACAGTCGTATCCACGAGGATGCTGAGCGTGCAGAGCGTCGTCAGGCTGCTACTGAGGAGCGCAACCAGCAGGTACGTGACGCTGCCGCTGTCGCTGCTACACAGCAGAGCGTAGAGCGTGCTACCCTAGGAGACCTGGACGAGCTAGCTGCTCTCAAGGAGCGTCTAGAGGGTGCTGAGTAATAGATAGTGGAGGTCCTGAGCGGTGCTTAGCACCCTCTGAGCCTATCCATAATAAATAACGAAGAGAGGTGATGACCCGACTGGGACGTCACCTCTCTTCATATCTAGTATGTACTGATCTAAGGAAGAGACTGTTGCATAAAGGCGAATCGCTGTGTTGCTTTCGGTATTCGGCTTCGGTCACATACGGAGGTATGCTTCCTTCAGACCTCACCCTCAGCGCCTTGCGCTTCATCCTTTCGGCAAAGTCTAGACAATCTTGCTTGCAAGATTGTGAGACTGTTGACTGTTGCAACAGTCTCAGGAAGTCCGACGCCGTCGACTCGCAACAATAATTTAGGCCCGATTACATATCGATACGGGGCTGTGTCGGAGAAAAGTGATTTCCACGTGGAGACTTCGGAATGCCCACGTGGGAAAGAAAAAATTCCTCGGAGGAAT
>CAMCJO010000163.1 GCA_945875135.1 uncultured Porphyromonas sp. | reverse complement strand
CGTTTGCAAGTTACAAATTATAATTGTATCTTTGGAGCAGTAAAGGTTATGCTCATCTCGTGAGACGGTTGCACCCCCCTTGTGGTGATTGGTGTGTAAAGAGCGATCATTGTTTAATCCCTAATATATAACAGTATGAATACAAGTTACCTAAAAAGAGCGGTCGGCTTTTGTCTGCTTCTGTTGTGCTCTTTGGCACTTACAGCTCAGGAGGGTGGTGGGCTCAGAGAGGTCGCCTCAAAAGACTCCTGGATTATGCTTAAGACGACGTCTGCCAACAGAGAGTGGAAGCTCACAGCTTCCAAATCAGAATCAGCAGAAGCTGCTTGGATCGACCTCAACAACAATGGCTCTTGGGACGAAGGAGAGACCATTGAAGATTACGATGGCTCTGTAAGTCGATTCGCTGTAGCATCTACCGAAGTGAAGATCTACGGTAAGCTTACTGAGCTATCTATGGAGCCTGTAAGCTCGCAAGGTGTAGGTGGTACTAAAGAGGGAAATCACCTTGTGGAGGTTGCCTTCCATAATTGTACCACCTTAGAGAAACTCAACTTGAGTGGCAATGAGCTCACGAAAGTTACTCTTGTCCCCGAGGTAAGCATTGGCACAGTTGGTGATGATAGGGAGCCTCAAGCCCCTAATCTCGAGGACCTGATTCTAAGGGAAAATAAGCTTCAAAAGCTGGATCTCACAGGGCTAAACAAGCTTTGGAATATCGATGCTTCTTTCAATCAGTTGACGGAGATCAACTTGCCAAACTTTGAGGACGATATGACATCCGTAATTCTAAGGAATAACAAGTTCACGGAACTAGATCTCAGTAAGGTGCCTAACATATGGATGCTGAGCCTTGACGACAACAAACTTACGCACATCAAGTTAGGAGAGCAGGATGTGCTCGAGGTTCTTTCTCTCTCAGGCAATCAGCTGTCGGAGATTGATCTGTCTCACTGCACAGCACTCGCAGAGCTTTGGATTGCAGGCAATCTCTTCTACTCACTTGATCTGTCTGGTATGTCTACTCTCGAGCGTCTTGAGTGTCAAAATAACCGTCTCACTAATCTAAAGCTTGAAGGGTGTACTAAACTATCTCGCCTATATGCATACAACAATCGCCTCTTAGGAGAAGTAGCTAGTGCAATAGTAAGCCAACTCCCAGCTAAGACCGAAGAAAGACCAGGGAAGTGCTACTTTGTAGATCTCAAGCTTACCCCCGCTGATGGCAATAGACTTACGATAGGTGACGTATCCTCACTACATGGAAAGCACTGGGAGGTGTACGACAATAACAATGGGGAGCCAGTACCTTATGATGGAAACGATACCCCTATTCTAGGACCGACTTACAGCGTTACGCTAAAGACTGTAGGTAACGGTACTGCGGAGCTACAGGTTGCTGACGGTCTTGACCTCACCAAGCTCCCTCAAGGGACTGTCGTTACGGTAACTTTTACTCGTCCAGAGGGCTTTTGGCTAAAAAGCCTTGTCGCAGGAGATGAGGACCTAAAGAAAGTAAATGAGACTACGGGTCAGCGTTATCAGCTTGTTGTGGAGAGTGACACTGAGATCATTGCGACCTTTGCAGAGTGTCCTTATACGACAGATCAGCCCCATATGACTTTTGTCACAGACTTGACTCCTGGAGGAGAGAAAAAGTGGGACTTTGCCTTTTATGGGACATACCTTGCAGATGATGGTAATTCGACAATATGGGTAGACTTCAACGGCAATGGTAAGTTTGATGAATCAGAGGAAAGTTCTAACAAGAACGGAGGCTTTAATCGTCCTGTAGAGGCTCAAACGTTAACCATCTATGGACCGCTCAAAATGCTCATAATGGTAGATCTAGGATTGACATCCATAGATACCAAAGATAATCCAGAGCTACGTACGCTTTTTGTAAATCGCAATAAACTCACTAAGGTGGATATGACAGCAAACAAGAAGTTGCGTTACCTCTATGTTGATGACAACAAGCTGACCGAAATTAAGTTTAATGCTCCCGATTTAGTACTACTATCTTTCTACACAAACAAGCTCAGCAAAGATGCTGTGGCAGATATTATCCAGCATCTTCCTGATCGAAATAAGCCATTGCCTGGTTATGAGAAGCCTGATAAAGGGGAGCTGTATGTTAAGAATCTGACCTCCAAGGATGACGAAAATGATGTCCATGCTTTTTGGATTGACGTGGCTAAGTCTCTCAACTGGAAGGTCTATGCAATAGACAAAGATCCTGACGATCCCGAATATACGATTGATGTTCCCTATGGTGGCGAGCATGTAGGTATAGATCGTATTGATGGTGAAGCTTTGGACATAGTCCATTGTGATGACCACCTCGTTGTTGTCTTGCCTAAGACTCTCGTAGGTCATACCCTAGCTCTATACAACGTAGAGGGGGTGGCAGTACATGAGGAGCTTACTCAGCAACAGTCTTGTACTATTGATGTAGCTAATCTGCCACAGGGAGTGTATCTACTCAAGATCGCAGATCAAGTATATAAGCTATACCTCTAATTTCTAATAATGCAAGGGTAGCTCTTGGATAAAGAGCTACCCTTGCTATATTCATTAACTCACTCTGTTTTTACAGGTCATTTAATTGATAACAGCTGATGAATTGTCGTAGAATACCGCTTTTTATATGCCTGCTGGGACTCATCACTATGTCACTCTATGCGGGTCCTATAACTCCTCAGCAAGCTGAGCGTATAGCATCAAACTATCTGCTACACAGCGTAAGCCAACGGCGGAATATATCCATCACTACGGGTCTAGATCTGATTCAAATGGTCTACACAACAGGCAAAGCGACCAAAAGCTCTTCTGGGTTACGTATTACGCAACCTACAGAGCCCGTAGCTTATTATGTCTTCACTCGTCATAAAGCTCCAGGCTTTGTAATAGTAGCTGGCGATGACCGTATGCATCATGTACTGGCATACTCCGACAGCGAGATATTTGATCTTGACCATTTGCCAGAGGCAGCACAGCTTTGGCTTGATGATTACCGACAGGCGGCAGCGCAGCTACCCATAGACCTTCGGATAGTCAATGACCTACAAACTCCGTCTCCTGGCTCGATCGTAGTGGCTCCACTATTGGCGATAGATGGTATAGAGTGGGGGCAGACCGATCCCTTTTGGGATAAAACGCCAATTCTCGAAAATTCACTTAGCGGGAAAAAAGAGCATTGCCCTGTGGGATGTGTTGCTATCGCAGCTGCCCAGATCATGCGTTACTATCAGTGGCCTAAGCGAGGCAAAGGATCACATTCGTATACTGACACTGGTAGTAAGAAGACGCTCTCGGCTAATTTTGAGATAGATTATGACTGGGCAAATATGCCTGCTAAAGCGTCTAAGGTCATAGATCAAGAAGTTGTCTCTACAGCTACGGAAGCACAACGTGAAGCTCTCTCCACTCTGCTCTTGCATGTAGGCATATCGGTGAATATGCAGTATAGTACGAGTGGTAGTGGAGCCTATTCCTCGCTTGTTGGGGAGGCTATGAGACGTTATTTCTCGTACAGTGACTCGATGATGTTTTACAACAGAGGTTTCTTTTCCTCAGAAGCATGGTACCAGATGATCAAAGAGGAGCTAGATGCTCACAGACCTGTATATCATACAGGTAGCTCACGTGGAGGTGGTCACGCCTTTGTATGTGACGGATACACGGACGATGACTTTTTTCACTTCAACTGGGGATGGGATGGTATCGGCAACGGGTTTTATAGACTTGAGGCTCTTATCCCAACCGTAACAGGGATTGGGGCTCAGTATGGGACCTACAATGAGCATCAGCTGATTTTTAAGCACTTTGTACCACGTAGAGAAGACAATCCAGGGGCGCAACCTCGACCCATAATCGGATGTAGCTTGGGATACGACTATCAGAGAGAGCTTAAACAGTTGCAACTGAACCTATATGTATTCCAAGAGAACTTCTTCAATCTCTATGGTGACATAACGCTTCAAATACGCAATCAAGAATCCGATGAAGTAATTCAAAGCTACGACCTTGGTAACAAAAGAATTGATTACCCAGAGGGCACCGCTCTCTCTAACAACCCCATTCCGCTCTCCTTATCGCTTGGAGATTTACCTCAGGGGAAGTATTACACCGCAGTACTCGTACAGCTCGAGCGAGACTCGTTGCCACAGCTTGCTGAGCCCTTTCAAGACTATATCTTTGACTTACAGATTGTAGTCGACAGTGATGGAGCCATTGAGGTATCTCCTTATCATGCTCCTGCACGTTTGGATTATGTGGCAGGATCACTCGAGAGTCATCTTGTAGCTTATGACGACTGTTACTTTGACTTGATGGTCAAGAATCCGACCTCTCGTGAGTTTTATGGCGAAATAAAGTTCATAACAGACGACGAAGATCTAGGCGATTTCGGTCATCTAGGAGGTGGGTTTGTTTACGTACCAGCCAACTCTGAGAAACAGTTGAGGATCAACACGCACAAATTCCCCTTAGCCCCAGGGAAACAGCATATAAAGTTGTACTATCAGTCACGTACTGCCGATTCACCGCAGATTTACTCAGCCTCGACAGATCGGCTTCTAGATCTTGGAGACGAAGCATATGTAGATGTCGCTCTGGGAGAGAAGTATAGTCATCCGACCTATGTCTGTGAGCCCCCCGCTGGGCATATCGTTATCAACTTAGACACCGAGACTTTTCCTCCATTTAAAGTCTCCAACTTAGGTCCTGAAGGGATCTTTGCATACTCTATCGTGCTTTTTGAAAAGAAGACCTTCAAGGTGCTGGGCAGTCTAGGTCTCAAGACGCTACCCATTGCATCTAAAGAGGAGGTTTCCATCGTACCAACGTTTGATAAAACGACTCTCAAGAAGCTTAAGACGGGTGTGGAGTACCTAGTGCGTATGTCTCCAGGCGAAAGCGATGACCCTCGGCTCTTTGGTCAGCTCACCTATCTTGTTGAGATCTCTAATGCCCCAGCACACATCACATCTATAGTGCAGGATGACGACCTAAGGGTCATCATCGAAAAAGACTTGATGCACATAAAGCTCCCCGAGGGGGTAACCTCGGTGTCGCTACACGACCTCACTGGGCTACAGATCGCCACAGCGAGTGTCTCTACTGACTCTTGTAGTGTGACGCTACCACTACCAGCGTCACATACAGGTATGGTCTTACTGATGTTTAGCAATACTGGAGAGCTACTAAGAGTGGCTAAAGTACTCTAGACCCTGTACACCTATGCGTTGAGGACATCAGTACCCTCACGACAATTTGTGAGGGGTACACAGTAAGGCGTACGTATCAATTGAAACTTCGGAAGAGCCACGTGGTTCTTCCGAAGTTTTGTTTTGTATGACGGGCATGTCATAGATCTGTGGTGAAAGTCCACACGGGGCGTAGT
>CAMCJO010000162.1 GCA_945875135.1 uncultured Porphyromonas sp. | reverse complement strand
AGGAGCGTCATGAGCGATAAAAGCATTATGCGGATACCCTGCATCCTTGTTTTGGTTCTAGCTTTAGACTATGCTTCGTAGCGCAGTTGCCCCAGCATATTGGCAATGTACTGCACAGCCTCCTCTAGGTGAGGTTTTACCATGCCAGCGACAAAGGGGTTGAGCTTAGCATCTAGTGATACGACCAAGGTGCTACCTCCCGTCTCCTGAGGGGTGAGTCGTATGGAGACATTGGCGGGCATCATGTCGTGCTCGATCTGGTAGCGCACCTCCTCGGTGGGGATGCGCTCCGAGACAACGAGCGCGAGGTCTGCTGGAAACTTCATAACCTGTGCCTGCACCTCGCAGCGGTCGCTAGTGAGTGAGGAGACCGTGACCTGCTTTTCCTCTAGCAACTGATGTAACTCCTCGAGATTGGACAGGTCGCTGATCTTACGATAGATCGCCTCACAGCTAGAAGTAGAGACAACGGGTTGGCTTTGTATCGTCATAGGAATGGGATATGTAAGCTTAAAGGTGTCGTGAATGCTAGCGTCCCCACTGGCTCGGGTTCTCGCGCCACTGAGCAAGCATCTCTAAGTCATGCTCAGAGACGTAACCAGCAGAGACCGCCTGGCGAATCACTTCGTTGTAATCGGTCAGAGTGCGCATCTCCACGCCAGCCTTGGCGAAAAGCTGCTCAGCCTCAGCGAAGCCATGCGTATAGACCGCCATGAGTCCCTCAACCTGTGCGCCTGCTGCTTGTAGTGCCTCGACAGCCTTCATACTGCTGCCACCCGTAGAGATCAGATCCTCGATGACTACGACACGTGCTCCCTCGGGTAGATAACCCTCGATGAGGTTTTGCTTGCCATGATCCTTAGCCGAGGAGCGTACATAGACGAAGGGCAACCCCAGCTCGTCTGCCACCAAGGCTCCCCACGAGATAGCACCCGTGGCAACGCCTGCTACCACCTCAGCATCGGGGTAGCGATCGCTCACCTGGATGGCAAAGGCTTGCTTGATGTAGCTGCGATGCGCAGGATAAGAGAGCGTCTTGCGGTTGTCACAATAGATGGGGCTAAGCCATCCAGAGGCCCACGTAAAGGGTGCGTCTGGACGAAGCTCGACAGCCTGGATAGCAAGCAAACGATGAGCTACCGACTGCGCGATAGTGCACTGCTGATCTGAAACTTTTGATGTCATAAGAGGATAAGTATCTTAGATATGGCACAAAGGTACGAATTTAGAGGTTAGAGATTAGAAGTTAGAGGGTAGAAGTTAGAGATTAGAGGGAGTCGTCTCTGCACCACCGTCTCAAAAGCAGTCGGAGCCTATCCACGATCGTGTGGGTAGGCTCCGACTATGTTTTTACCTTGCTCTACCTTGAGAGCGAGCAGAGGTGTGCTTACTTCTTAGCTGCTGCGAGCTTCTTCTGATGCTGTCTACTGCGTACTAGGTAAGCAATAGGCGATGCGACGAAGAGCGTACAGAAGATACCATAGACGATACCGATGAGTAGCGCAAAGGTAAAGCTACGCATAGAGGCTCCACCGAGGATAAAGATGATGAAGACCACTAGGAAGGTTGAGAAAGAAGTCTGCACCGTACGAGCTAGCGTACTATTGAGAGCTTCGTTCATCACCAGCTTCTCCTCGCGGTTCGGATAGTTGTGTAGCGTCTCACGGACACGGTCGAAGACGACGACCACGTCGTTGATCGAGTATCCGATGATCGCTAGTAGTGCTGCGATGAAGTTTTGATCCAGCTCCATCGTGAAGGGCATAATCTGCCAGAGCAGTATGTAGCTCGCCACAATGAGTAGCGTGGTAGTAGCCACAGAAGCAAAGGCACCTAGCGAGAAGGCCCAGTTGCGGAAGCGGAGCAAGATGTACAGTCCCATGAAGAGCAGGGAGAGAAGCACCGCTATGATAGCCTGACGAGAGATGTCCTTAGACATACTCGGGCTGACACGCTGTGAGCTGACGACATAGTTATCGACAAACTCCTGCTGAGTCGTACCCTGTGGGAGGAACTTCTGTACGCCCTCGAAGACCTTACCTATGACGAGTAGCTCCTCGTCCTCGCTCTCCTGAGTCATACCGATACCATAGTTGGTCGAGATACGTACCTGGTTACCCTCCGTACCGATGGAGGTGACAAGGACATGCTCCTCTAGGGGCTGCATGAGAGCCTCACGCACCTCAGCCGAAGAGACTGGCTGCTCAAAGGCAACGATGTAGTTACGACCACCTGAGAACTCGATACCTCTATTGAGACCCCATACGAACGAGCCAATGAGACCGAGCACGAGGATAGAGCCAAAGATGATGAAGCCCTTGTTGCGATTCTCCAGAATCTTGTAGGTGGGGTTGTTGAGCAGGTTGCGTGTGAGGAAGGTCGTATAAGTGACCTTGTCCATACGGCCCTTCTTATCGAGTGCCTCGACGACGATACGCGTCAGGAAGACCGCCGTGATAAAGGAAGCGATGACACCGATGATGAGCGTCGTAGCAAAGCCACGGATAGGACCTGTACCAAAGGCATAGAGTACACCACCCGTGATGACGGTCGTAAGGTTGGAGTCAAAGATTGCTGAGAAGGCATTGCCATAACCATCCTGTATAGCACGTGTCATAGACTTGCCAGCACGTAGCTCCTCCTTGATACGCTCGAAGATCAGGATGTTTGCATCCACCGCCATACCGAGCGTCAGCACAAGTCCCGCAATACCGGACAGCGTCAAGACACTGTGGAAAGAGGCCAGGACACCGAGCGTGAAGAAGCTGTTGAGGATCAGAGCACCATCGGCGATGAGACCGGGGATGAGACCGTAAGCGAGACACATATAGACCATCAGTAGGATGATCGCAATGATAAAGGAGATGATACCAGCCTTGATAGACTCGCTACCGAGGGTCGGACCAACGACACTCTCCTGCTCAATCTCGACAGAAGCCTCCATACGTCCAGAGTTAAGGACGTTAGCAAGGTCGGTCGTCTCGTCGACGGTAAAGTTACCTGAGATCTCCGAGCGTCCGCCCGTGATCTCGCTATTGACATTAGGTGCAGAGTAGACGACGCCATCGAGGACGATAGCGATGCTTCGGCCGATGTTGTCACCCGTCAGGCGAGCCCACTTACGGGCACCCTCATCATTCATCGTCATGGTGACGACAGGACGGTTCTGACCAAGGTCGTTGCGTACCTCACTACGTGCCGAGGTGACCACCTCACCACCTAGATCGGGGAGTGCATTGCGGTTACCACGGATAGCGTATAGCTCGTAGATATCTGTCTCCTTACCTGTCTGCGGATCCTTGATAGGTGAGTTGCCCCAGAGCAGCATCAGATCCTCACGGATCATCTTCTGCTTCTGTGCCTCCTCGAGCATCTCATCGATCTTGTCTAGATCAGCACGACGAGCGTAGCCGACGATGGTACCACGATTGGTGACGTTGAGCTTGCTAAAGAGGACATTCTCTACGCCTGTCGTAGCTGGCTTCTGTACTGCTGTCGAGTCTGCCACCGTAGCTGTCGAGTCAGCTGCATTAACGGTCGTATCGGCAGGCGTCAGCTCATTGCCGTTTGCCATAGCGGTGAGACGGTTGTTAGCATCGATGAGGTCGCTAGCGATCTCATCATAGGTGTAAGTACGCCAGAACTGCAGGTTAGCACTGCGCTGTAGTAGCTCACGGACACGCTGAGGCTCTGTAACGCCAGGGAGCTCGACAAGGATACGACCCTGGCCCTCGATGCGCTGTACGTTTGGAGCGACCACACCAAAGCGGTCGATACGCGTCTTGAGGACGTTGATGGCAGCGTCGATAGCACTGCTGTACTTCTCCTGAAGCACCTTGATAACCTCCTGATCGCTAGACTTGGGCGAGATAACATCACGGAGGGGGCCATTGCTAAAGATGACAGCGAGCGAGCCTGAAGGCTCGAGCTCTTTGTAAGCCTTTACAAAAGTCCCGACGAAGTCATTACTACCCTCCTTAGCGGCCTTGTCTATAGCCTCGATGAAGGCTGGTGACTGGTTATGTCCTGAGAGGTTGCGTAGCAGGTCTCGTCCATTGACCTTGAGGACGACGTTCATACCGCCCTTGAGGTCTAGTCCGAGCCCTATCTGCTGGTTGCGGGCTTTCTTGAGCGTGTAGCCAAACCACACCTTCTCGTTGGCCATTGAGTCGAGATACGCTTTGCCATCCTCGCCAGCTGCGGTCATCGCCAGCGCCTTCTGATCGTAGTGCCTTACCACTGGGGTAAAGGAGATGTAGAAAGCGCAGATGATCGTCAGTAGAGAGGCGAAGAGGATCACAAATCCTTTGTTCTGCATGAGTATATTTGATATATCGTTATTATTTCACGTAGTCTAGATTGCCACAAAGTTACGCTAAAATATACTACTGACAAACAGATACCCCTCCGATCAACAAAAAAAAAGTCCTCCACACCGAGCTACCGAAGTGCCAAAACGTGTCCATGACGCCAAGCGACAACCCCTCCGCCTACACCCATTAAGGGCGAATCCATTGTCCCCGTGAGAGGTCGTACGCCGTACGTTAGAGGGTCGATAGACTGATCTTTTCCAGCTGCAGAACAACCCGCTCACTGGTTCTCGCCTTATTGAGCCCATCCTGACTTTGTATGTTCATCAGCACATAGGCAGGGATGTCTAGTACCGCCTCTATGAGGAGAGCCATCTCAGGGGTCAAGGCTCGCTTGCCCTTGATTACATTATTCAAGATAGAGCGGTGTATCCCCGTAATGTCAGCCAGCTCACTCTGCTTCATATCACGTGCCTCCAGCTCATCTCGTATTACCTCCCCCACCTGAGTAGACTCAAAGGGGACAGCTTGATTCAAACTAAACTTAGCCATAGTGATGTGATATTTCGATTAAACGACACCAATTAAGGTACAACAACTTCAGAGATTATCAATAACGATAATCGCTCCTCAGATAGAAAGAGCGCAGGGCTAATCTTTGATCCCCATTTGCTCCCTATCTCGATCTAGAGCTTTGGGGCATATCTAGTAGTAAATAGTCAAGTATACCCACGATACAGCAGCGATAGGAAAAAATATAAGCCACATATACCACGGTGGGGTGCTGTTGCTTAGCTCCTCGTAGTATCCTTTCTTGTCGATATGTCCGTGCCACTGCCCTTGCTTATCACCTACGATTGTATAGTATATGTCTTCGCCTGGCTGGTACAACTCTTGCATCTTCTGACGTAGTTGCGCCTTCAGCTCGTCGAAATCATCACCTTCTACATCTGTCGCACTTACGACATTGGCACCGTGGCGCACAAAGCCTGTATATCTTGTATTCTCTTGCTCGGGAGACTTCTGCTGTCTTTTCTTCCTACACATGTTTTAGAGGATTACGGCTTAGCTAAGTTAGTGAAATGGCTTTAAAGCAAGAG
>CAMCJO010000161.1 GCA_945875135.1 uncultured Porphyromonas sp. | reverse complement strand
AACGCTCCCGCCCGCACCCAGCAACCATTACACGATCCCTCCCGTGAAACTTGGGTTAGTTATATCGGCTGGATATGTTTTCCTGATGCTGGGAGGCACGTGGATTTCACGCATTCTAAAGCAAAACGTAATGGACGACGTATTCAACGTGGAAAACGAGAGCTTTGAGCAGGAGCGTCAGCTGATGGTCAACGAGAACTCAGTCAACATACCTACGAAGTTTTACTACAAACAGAAGTGGAACGATGGCTGGATAAATGTGGTAAACCCTTACAGAGCTTCGATTGTCCTTGGAACACCAGGCTCTGGTAAATCGTTTGCAGTGGTCAACAACTACATCAAACAGCAGATTGAAAAGGGATTTTCAATGTACATATACGACTATAAGTTTCCCGACCTATCGATCATTGCTTACAACCACTTGCTTAAGCACTCAGAAAAATATGAGAAGTTACCGCAATTCTACATCATAAACTTTGACGACCCTCGCAGGAGCCATCGGTGCAACCCGATTGCACCTGAGTTTATGACGGACATCTCGGACGCATACGAGAGTGCTTATACCATCATGTTAAATCTTAACCGTACGTGGATTCAAAAGCAGGGTGATTTCTTCGTCGAATCGCCTATCATTCTTTTTGCGGCCATCATTTGGTATCTCAAGATTTATGAGAACGGGCAGTATTGCTCGTTTCCACACGCTATTGAGTTCCTAAACCAGCCTTACTCAGACATCTTTGAGATACTAATGAGCTATGATGAGCTGGCAAACTACCTAGCACCCTTTATGGACGCTTGGAAGGGTGGAGCGCAAGACCAGTTACAAGGACAGCTCGCTTCGGCTAAAATTCCGCTCGCTCGTATGATTTCACCACAGCTGTACTGGGTGATGACGGGTAACGACTTTACACTAGACATTAACAACCCTGACGACCCTAAGGTGCTTGTCGTAGGTAACAACCCCGACAGGCAGAATATCTACTCTGCTGCACTGGGTCTATACAATAGTCGTATCGTCAAGCTGATTAACAAGAAGAAGATTAAGAACAAGGAGACAGGGGAGGAAAAGCGAACGCTCAAAAGCTCTGTTATCATTGACGAGTTGCCGACTATCTATTTCCGTGGGCTGGACAACTTGATTGCAACAGCACGATCTAATCGTGTAGCGGTATGCCTAGGATTTCAGGACTTCTCACAGCTGGTCCGAGACTACGGTGATAAGGAGGCAAAGGTTATCCAAAACACGGTCGGCAACATCTTCTCTGGACAGGTGGTGGGAGAGACGGCTAAATGGCTATCGGAGCGGTTTGGCAAGGTGCTACAACAGCGTCAGTCAATATCTATTAACCGCAACGACACCTCTACATCTATTTCTACACAGCTGGAGAGCATCATTCCTGCATCTAAAATCTCAGGACTGACACAAGGGTTCTTTGTGGGTGCCGTGGCTGATGAGTTTGACCAACGCATCGAGCAGAAGATTTTCAACGCTCAGATTGTGGTAGATGTGGCTAAAGTAAAGGCAGAAGAGAAGGAGTATGTCAAAGAGATGCCACAGCTACTGCACAACCTTCGTGGCGAACAGCTCACAGACGATGAGCTTGACCAAATAATCAAAGCCAACTACACCAAAATCAAAAAGGACGTGCTGTCTATCGTTATCGTTGAGAAAGAACGAATAGCCAAAGAACAGGAAATGGCGACTGCATAACAAGCTCTCAAACTACAAAGACGTAGCCCCCTTAACGGTGTTAAGAGGGCTACGTCTTTCTTTAGAGAGACCGTCACTCTTGGCTTAAGTTTTTCTTTCTCTCTTTCTCTTTTGCCAAGTGGACGAAGTTGATCGAAGGCAAAATGACTGTAGGATACCCTGATTGTAACGTCAAATTTGAAATATAACTCCTTATATAAGGGAAAGCTATTGCAGGTGCGCTGACCTTAACGAAGTCAGACTTCTTGAACTCTTCATCTAAGTCTTGATTGGCTTTGAAGAAAAAGTCCATATGTAAGTCGAGTGTAAACTCAACACCTTCAATTGTGATGTCAAATGCAATAACAAACTTGTCGGGAAAATTTGCAATCCATTTTGCCTCAAAAGACAAATGGAATGAATTTTCGCCACTCTTCTTTGGCTCGTCCTCTGAGTGACCAAGCTTCATTTCAAGGCTTGCCACCTTCCAGCAGTCTAATTGAATCTGTATGTCCATAAGAGTCTTATCCTTAAGCCGCTAAAGTGAATGTATTTCGGTCAGTTCTACTTTCAGCATTCCAAGAAGCAGAGTAGTTGTCTCCTTTGATTTCTTGATAAGAGTGGGAGATTTCGTATTTTCCGACCTCTACATACTCTACGGGGAATCCGTATTCTTTAACTAGCAAGTCAAACAAGTCCTCGTCTGTTATCTCATTAAAGAATTTATCAATTCTCTCCTTAACGTCTGTAAGTTTCATATCACCACTTTTCCTGTTTGTATTACTTTTACTTGAGAGACACTGTTCTGAGGAGTATACACGGCACAAACAGTGCAATTCTGTGTTCGTCTATTTTCTCCTTGAATTCGTTCCTCTTTAGTTAGTTTAATGAAGAGATTTGAGATTGTCAAGGTCAACTCTGGCAACACCTCTTTCCTTGCAAAGTTTATAAGAAGACCATCTATGTACCCCACGCGACACTTCCTTTGTGCTAGTCTCTCCAGTTTTCTTTGACATTGTCTTCGAACATATTCTAGAATTTCGACTCCGCTTTGCTCTCTTAAATCTAAGATTCTTTCTTCTTCACTAATAATACTCGCCTGCAAAACAGCGTAGGTAGGGTAGCGGTTACGTCTAACTTTTTTGTCCCAAGCATTTACTATAGCCCATCTCACAGCAGCTGTTTGGGGATCGCAAAGGCCTTTTACAAAAAAGTAAGCTCCATCTCCTAGCCAATGCTCGTCTCCTTTGGATATGGTAAATCCCTTATTTTGTATGCTCTTGGCACTAATAATATCAGTCCCATGAAAGCCCATAAGTTCTATCATATTCATTCGGCATGCGTCTCTATCCGAAAGAAGACCTCTAGCCCTTCTTCCTCTTCATCACATTGCAAAGGTAGTGTTTTTCTGTTGAATTCTACACCCTTGGGCTATCTAAAAAAAGACGTAGCCCTCTTAACACCGTTAAGAGGGCTACGTCTTCAAATGAAAGTTAGAAAACTCGGACTGAGACTGTAACTGCTTTAAGAGTTCCAGCGTTCGCTTCTCAACTGTTGTCGTCTGTAACATAATAACTCTTCTTTATTTAGCTTGAAAAAGGAACAGACAAAGGCAATATCCTTTTGAGATAGGTGGCGAACAGCCTTTATAATCTCTCGAAAATTCTCAATGCCTCCATAGCGGTTTATAGCTCCCCGATAGTCCTCTAGGCGACCTCGCTCGATAATACGCTCTACAACTATGCACTTTGATTTATCCCAATCAAAGTTGGTCAAGTTATACTCCCAAAGCAGGCAGGGAGAGATAGCTTGACTATCACCGTGGGGTATGTATTGCTCAATAGGATAAAGCATTTCTTAGAGATTTACTACTACATAGCAAATATACTAAATTCTCATCAGACCAAAATGAATTTGCGCCACTGAAGAGGTTGAAAATCTCGTCGTGGCTATTTACTCCTACGAGAGCTACTTCAAAGCTAAAGCATACTCCTTGTAGAGTTGCAACTCGCCTCTGTGGTAAACACTATATATGTGACGACTGGGATATAAGAGCAGGCATTCGCCTTCTCTAAAACCTCCTTGATAATTCACCCGCTGGCGCAAAGTGCCGTCAGGATTCCACACTTCGTGAACACCATCTGGGTAGCCGTCTTTGTAAGGCAAACGCTCCCTGAGCGTCCCGTCAGGGTAGCGATTCTCATAAATACCCGTATAGGGTTGTCCATTGTTACTATATTTTATTGTCTCCATTGCTTTTCAATCTCGCCATTACAACACATTACACTAGACTTCAATTCGCCTGTATCATACCACTCTTGAAACAAGCCGTGAGGTCGTCCGCAACGGCACTCTACTCGAAATTTTAACTGACCATTGTCATACCATTCCTCGTATAAGCCGTCTAGCTTACCTCGCTTGTAGGTTCGTCGAATAGATATTTGCCCGTTATCCAGCCACCACTCACTAAGACCATCTAAAAGCCCGCCTCGATAAAAGCATCGCTCGGATAGTTGTCCGTTTGGGTGCCAGCGTTCAAATAAACCCTCCCACTTATAGTCTTTATAAGCACAACGCTCCCTGAGTGTACCGTCAGGATAACGGCTCTCATAAACACCCGTAGGGGAGGGTCTATCTTCACTTAAACTAATCAAACACACAATTAACTATGCGATATACTACAATTTTCGGCCTGCCTCATAAGTGCTCCGTTCCTCTAACTGGCCATTATTCCACATCTCACACAGACCGTCTCGCACTCCTGCTTTATAGGTTATACGAGATATAAGCTGTCCGTTGTCGTGCCAACGCTCGCACAAGCCATCTAGCTTGTCGTCTTTGTAAGAGCAGCGCTCATACAATTGACCGTTGTCATACCACTCCTCGCATAGTCCCTCTAGCTTACCAGCCTTATAGGTGGCACGCTCCTCCAGTTGACCTGTCGGAGACCAGCGTTCGCACAAGCCGTCCAAAAGACCGTCTTTGTACGTTCCACGACCGCCTAGCTGTCCGTTATCGTGCCACACTTCAATAAGCCCGTAACGCTCGCCAGCAAGTGCTACGTAAAAGCGACTATGCAACTGACCTGTGGGGTACCATAGTTCATACAGTCCTTCAGAGGGTGACCATCGATTAAAGTGTAATAACTCAAGATTGTCGTCATAGACTGGATAAATAGCACCCCGCTCGGGGTGAGCGTCATTCGCCATTACAATAGCGAAAGCCTTGCGTTCTTCTTCTACTGTTGTATACGTTCTCATAACTCAATCTGGTTATAGTTTATGTGACTGGGATTTACGCTCTACCTGCTCCTCCTGAGCAGTCTTGAGCGTATTATCATTGCGCTCACCTCGTGCGTTGAGTATCGCTTGCGCTTGTTCTTGTACGGGCGAGCTGGGAACTATGATTTGGTGAGCTTGCTTTGTCAAAGCAACCATCTCTGCTTGCGCTTGCTTGACAGACTGTAACGGGTCGGAAAGTGTAGTTGATAGACGCTTGTTTCGTGCCGTCTCGTACACTTTGACTAGCTCTGTATAGTCGCCTGTGAGAGCGAATTGATGGCAAGCCTGCATAGCGTCAAGGAGCTTGACGTTTGGCTCATAGGATAATTCAACTCCTTTTAGTAACTTTGCAAGTGAGATAGAATTGCTGTTCAGCGGTTGTAGCCTTCCCTCTATGGGCGTTGCAGTCTTCGGGTTCAGCAACTCATCCGTAGAGTTGCTTGTCAGCGGCTGAAAACTTTCACGTTGTGATCGATCGGCTTTTGGGGCAAGCAACTCTATTTCTGTTATTTCATATCCATGATGACTGCTA
>CAMCJO010000160.1 GCA_945875135.1 uncultured Porphyromonas sp. | reverse complement strand
CGCCTACCTCTCTGCACCTCGCCACTTCGCACGCCCGTACAGCCGCCGCAGTCCCTTCCTGTCGTCACATCTTGCTTCCGGTCATCATTTTACCCCCCCCCCCGAAAACGCACTCAGAGACGCCCTCTAGGCGATCGTACAGGGGTAACTAATAATCACCCATATCACACGACCCGCAGGCTGACGCAACGAGCATCCGTCCCGGTTGTCGTGTCTTTACGCACTTGTGCCATGCTACGCCCAGCACAAGCCCTTTGTTGTATCCCTAGACCACCACACCCCACGCTATGGCACTAGAACTCACTAATGTCGGAGACCTTTTCAAAAAAGCAGTCACAAATGATATGAAGAGACTTGCGCAAAAGGTAAAAGCCTCTGAGACAAAGCCAGCTGCTCCTCAGCGTCCTACTACCCCTCACGTTGCACGGGGGCCTCTACCAATGGGCGTCACCATAATACGTGATTATGATGATGACTGTTGGTCAGCAACTCCGCCCTCCCGATCAACATCAACACCCGAACCGCAACCAACAGCACAGACAGAAGTTGTAGCTCAGGAGGACACACCCCTGACAGAGACTCCTCAAGCGGAGGCCCCCAGCGAGCCTATGGACCAGATAGACCAACCAAAGAGCCCAGAGACAGAGCCGAGCGAGAAAAAAGGAATACGGACCACTAGTCTACGGGACATATTCAAAAAGAAGAGCGAAACCTCCCAAAAGGAAGCATCACTAGAAGAGACAGACACAGAAGAAGAGACAACTAAGGAAGAAAGTATTGTGGAAACAGCTGCACCGCAACTGACCGCAGAAATAGAATCCACAGAAACAGATGTTGCAGAAGCTGCAACCATAGAGGTCTCAGCTCAGACGGAGCCCCCGACGAGCAAGAAGAAGAAAAAAGGCAAGAAGCACCATAAGGCACAGCATAAGGAGCATCGTAAGGATCGCACCGCACAGCCTATCGAGATACACATTCACCTGCATCTGCCTTAAACGCATCGCGAGCTAATCAAAGCTCTATCCCCATGGAGGAAGCCGAAAATCCAATGGAACAGAGTAGGCACTTAACTTAATTCATAATAGCGGTATGAACAAGCTAATGAATGTGCTCTTCGGAGCAGAGATGCACGCAAGTGCAAAAGAGATCCGTGGTAAGAAGTCCAACGGAATAGAAGACTACAGCTCGTATAAACACTGGGCAGTAAAACTTCCTAAGGAGAAGGGTATCAATCCTAGCAACGACCTTGCAGGAGCTGTATTACTCGGTCCCTTCCTACTCGCAAAAAAGATGAGAGACAAGAAGAAGAATCCCTTGGGTCTCGATATCAACTAGTCCGATCTTATTGTAACTAGATTGGGTACACATACCCAATCTAGTTACTCCAATAAACTATGCGAAACAAGAAAAAGATAAAGTCTCGAATTTATAGGGAGGCACTCGAGGTAGCACTAGATACCCGTAAGTTTGAGATCGGACTATACTGGCAACGTACGAGGTACTTCTTTGATGCTTTTCTTGCACTCGGAGGCTTTAGCTTGATCCTCGCACTCCTAGGGCTATGCGATAAGGTGGAGCAAGATCTTATCTATACACTTCTGATCACTGTCGAGTGTGTTGGAATCGTTGCTGCCTTTGCGTGGGTCTGTGCCAATAGGGGAAGTAAGTATTGGCAGGTAAACTGGGAGCAGTATGTAGATGCACTCGGGGAGGACTTTATCGGACCACTTTTTCAGCATCCCATAGACCCCACGAGTAACAATGAAAAACGATACTCTGTCAGTAAGGTCAACCTTACACTCAGTTGGTACATCTTCGGTGTCTGGATTGCAATACTGGTGCTAACGATCGTAGCTTGGTGCTTCTCGTCTTGTTGCTGTCAGAGTGACTCTTGCATTACATTTTGCCTCTTACTACTCTTCTCTATTCTTATACTTGGAGGATCTATAGTAGCGCTCTGTTGTTTAGGGTGTTGCTGTATTGGAGGCAAAGGTCAAGTCAAGAAAAAGAGTGACGATACCCGCACAGCCATTGATAACTATTGTGATGCCGTCGAAGAGATTGCAAATAAACTGTTTAAGGCGCAGGGACAGAAGACAAAGCTATGATACGTATGCCAGTCCACTATCAGGGGGATGTATACTTCTTTGAGGGGATCACCGGTAGCTTGATGAGGCGACCCGCCAAGCCAAGTGATGCGGTGGTGCCAACGATAGAGGGTATCGCAGGCAAGTGTCTGAGCGAGGTCACCGATCCCTACCTCCTCAAGGGGAGAGCACTCCCTACGACACCGCAGCGTATCGCCCTCGGGGTACGGCTCTACGCATCTATCTTGACATGGCTCTGTCGGCACGCCTTCCCACTCGGTCGTCTATGGGCTAAGATCCCTCTGCGCTGCTATCCTGACGCAGGGGTCGCTACCCGTGTCTACTACAAACTCTACCCAGGAGAGCAGCAACTAAATCTCTGTCTGCCTCGAGCCTTCTTCGCCCGTAGCACCTCGAGGCGCTTTCGCAAGCATGGAGCGATGTTTGTCGGAGTATTCCTTCCCTCGGTGCAGATGCACGCTTGGGTGCTAGAGGATGGTATGCACGCTGACTACTATGACAATAACTGGGTCAACTATGCCCCCGTAGCGATATTCCGATGAAGCTGAGATCAGAGATATTACCACAGCCCACGCTCTCCTTTTACAACCATAAGACAGGAGTACTCCAAGCGGACATCGTCGAGGAGCTGCAGGCTGGTCTGTGGCGAGACTATAATATAGACAACCGCCTCTACAATGATGCACTCGGAGAGATGCGCATCACGGAGTGGCGACCGCTCTTTCCCGATATAACGCCTGTGATGCCAGGCTTCCACTACAACAGTGAGACGGGTGCGATGGAGGAGGAGCGCTTTGTGCCACGACAGCGGGAGATGACGATGTCGCTCTTCTTAGATATCGTGGAGCGCTACTTCGCACGCTTTGAGGGGCGGAAGATCGGGGTGCATCTGAGCGGAGGCCTGGACTCCAGTCTGATCATTGGATTACTACATCACTTTGGCATCCCCTTCAATCTATATGGCAAGGTGACGGACCGCTATGAGTTTCGCACGGAGCGCCATATACAAGACTTATTGGCTCCTCTCGGGGAGCGCACTTGCTATGTCCATGCGGACGAGCACCCATTTTACAATCTCTTGGATCGATACCCCTTTCATCAGATCCCCGACAGCTATATCAAGAACTACGACTCAGCCACGACGATCGCTGAGGAGGCACGGCGCGATGGAGTGGAGGTAATCTTTGGCGGGCAGGGAGCTGACACGCTCTTTGTTGAGGCGATTCCTACGAAGGCTGGAGCTATGAGCTTTAACATCGGCAATGAGTTTGCCGTCCCTTGGGAGGAGGACTTGGTCTATCGTCCGAGGGGTGTGGAGCTGGTCTCCTTCTATGCAGATCCTGAGATTATCGAGGCAATCTACAACCTACGACTAGGCAAGCCGTTTGACGCTTGGAAGCTCTGGGCGCGGCACTTCTTCCGTGAGTTTCTACCCCGTGAGCTGGCGGAGTATCACTATGTCGCAGACTTCAATGGGCTATCATTGAGTGGTCTGGAGGCTGCAAAGCCTGTGGTGACTCGTCTCTTTGAAGAGGCGTATGATCTGCTACGTCACCCAATCTTCTCGCCCGAGAGTACGCAGGTGATGCGTGAAACGAATGTCTTTAAGTTTGACTATAAGCTCTACTGCGCTTACTGCGTCCGCATCTCGATTGCGGTGTGGCTGCATGCACTGTTTGAGCACGAAAATTAAGAGCAACGAACTATGAGTATACCTTATCAGGTTGTCTTCCAGGAAGACTGGGAGGAAAAGGGGCAGGTGATCCGCTTCTGGCGAGAAGACTCTGAAGCTTTTCAGCGGGCGGGCATCCCTATCGGACTGACCCCACTACCAGAGGCGGAGCATCTGATCTATCGTAGCGCGATGATCTGCGATCCTAAGAACTATCCGACCGACCCTCGATACATACATACGTATGACATCAACAACTTCTACCTGATGATGCACCGCTACCTATCGGTGATCGAGGATCTCTCTATCCCCACCTTCTTTGTGGATCAGCTAGACGAGCGTGTCGATGAGGAGATGGCTCGCCGAGGGTGGCGAGAGGCTTTTATCAAGAAGGACGCAAAGTCGCTCGAGGCTTGGGGCGAGGGGATGTCGATCTACCCTCGGCACTCCTTTGCGGAGATGCTGACGCACTTTGATAAGATGCCTGGAGAGAAGTATTGTATCCGCCAAGTGATGGACAAGGACTATATCATCGAGCACGACACCCGCTACTGGGTGCTTAACGGGAAAGTCTATCGCAGGGACGGACTACCGATCCCCGATATTGTGCTGGAGGCTGCCGACAGACTGATCAAGGCTAAGGGTGGGCGATACTTTACGATCGACGCCACCCCCCAGTTTGTGATCGAGGTCAACCCTGGGGAGTCTAGCGATAGACACGGAGAGAACTCGGCGGAGCTCTTCGCCTCGTGGTTCGTCGACGCCTTCTTTACTAACAATACTAACAACTAAAACGAATAATACTATGGATGAAGAACAAAAAGCTGTAGCAGTTATTATTCTTACAGTGTTTATTCTTTTATTTATTGTTTTTCCAGTACTTGGGCTTTCCGATGCGGAACCTATTCAGTATATTCTTTTCATCGTGGGATATATCTTGATCTTGGCATCAATTTACATAGGATATGTATTAATCATGCGCACATTATTCTAAGCTATGGGTACAAGTCAAACTGTCAGAAAGCCCACATGTCCCATATGTGGGAAGCCGGTCCTCACGATGTCAGCCGTGTGCGATGCTTGTAAAGCGGTCTTGCAGCAAGCCTCTGTCTATAATCAAGATGCGTTGAGGCTGGTTGATAAGATGAATAGCCTCCTATCAGAAATCAATGACCTACCAGGTTGGAGCGACAAGGGACAGGCTAAACAAGCAGAGCTGGGGAGCCTAATTCTAAAGGCAAAAATGCTCTATGGTGCTAACCCGCAGATAGCCACAGTGATCAATGAGCTAGAGGAGCGACGCAAGAAATCCATTCGAAAGAAGAGAGTCCTAGATGTAGTTAGGACGGTAGGACCTTTCCTCCTTGTCATCACTATGTTTTCTCTTGGATTCTACCTTTGCTACCTAGCATTTACTCTTTAATCCTTGAACTTTGGGATAACAGATAAGACAACCGAAATGTGATGGCACTATTTAAGAGAGGTATAAGTGGCGGATTGATGAACGTAATCCGCTGTGATGAGGAGGAGTATCTGGTGTGGAAGTGGCGACCGCGAAATCAAAGCGCCAATACGACGACACGAGAGAACTCTATACGCTACGGCAGTAGTCTGCGAGTCAAGGATGGTGAGGTGGCGGTCTTCGTCTATAAGCAGAATGACGAGACTGCTCAGGACTTCGTCGTAGGCCCATACGATCAGATCCTTAACCCAAGTTTGACCCCTAGAGTATATTTTGGGGTAGTTTTTGGGCATATTG
>CAMCJO010000159.1 GCA_945875135.1 uncultured Porphyromonas sp. | reverse complement strand
CTTGCGCTTCATCCTTTCTGCAAAGTCAGGACAATCTTGCAAGCAAGATTGTGAGCCTGTTGACCTTTGCAACAGTCTCACTAAGGCTAGGAGAAAACGCTTCATCAGATCGAGCTTCATAAGACTAAACGAGCTGTGTGCGATGCTTGAGTACGAAGTCTACGATCTGCTCCGCCACAACCGCCTTGCTCTCTAGCGGCAGATCGCACCGAGCGCCCTCTTTGTCAAGGATTAGCACCTTATTGGTCGGAACTCCAAAGCCAGCTCCAGCGTCGCTCGTCGAGTTCAGCACGATCGCATCGAGACGTTTGTTGTGCAGCTTGCTCTCGGCTGCGGAGGTATCCACAGAGGTCTCCAGAGCAAAGCCTACTAAGTACTGCCCTGCGCGGCGCTGCGCTCCAAGAGTCGCTGCTATGTCGGGATTTTGCGTCAGCGTGAGCTGCATCTGCTCCCCGCCACGACGCTCCTTCTTGATCTTTCCTGACACGCGTTCCTCGGGTCGGTAGTCAGCCACTGCCGCTGCAAAGATCGCTATCGAGCTACGCCCAAAGATCTCCTGAGCTGCCGCCAGCATTTCTTCGGCAGTCATCACGGGGTGTACGACAATCTGCGGGTTGGTGGGACGGAGATGCGTTGGACCTAAGACCAAATGTACTTCGGCACCCTGACGTGCCAAAGCTTCCGCCAGTGAGATACCCATCAGTCCCGACGAATGGTTGCCTATGAAGCGGACATCGTCGATCGGTTCGTAGGTAGGTCCCGCTGTGATGGTGACGCACTCTCCTACTAAGGGTAGCTTTTCCGCTGTAGCGGTGAGCATTGCGACCGCCTGCTCTAAGATTTCCTCCGGCTCTTGCATACGTCCCCGCCCGGTCAGTCCACTAGCGAGAAAGCCCTCGGCGGGCAACGCTTGTGCGACACCGTCCTGCGCCAGTATCTCCAGATTGCGGGCGGTCGTCGGGTGAGACCACATGTCTAGATCCATCGCAGGGGCGATCAGCACGGGAGCACGCATCGCTAGGTAAGTGGTCACGAGGATATTGTCGGCAATGCCGTGCGCCATCTTGCCGATCGTACTAGCCGTAGCGGGAGCTATGATCATCAGATCAGCCCAAGTGCCCAGCGTCACGTGACTATGCCACGAACCGTCCCGGCGGTCGAAGAAGTCTGAGACCACCGCATGCTGCGAGAGCGTGGCGAGCGTCAGCGGCGTGATGAACTCCTTAGCGGCGGGCGTCATAACCACCTGCACCTCGGCACCCTCCTTGATCAGCAGGCGTACGAGCGAGGCACTCTTGTAGGCGGCTATCCCGCCAGTGATCCCTACGACTATATGCTTATTCTGTAAGCGCATGGCTATCTCTCGTGTGGCGTGACGGCTCTAAGGCTTCATCTGCTCCTTGATCAGGAGGAACTGACGCTTTGTGTCTCGTGAGAAGTCTGCTTGCAGTAGCCAGCTGAGGTAGCCTGGCTCTTCACGTAGGACCTCCTCGACAGAGCGCCCCTTGTGCTTGCCAAAGTTAAAGACTGGCACATCGTTATCGTCTAGCACAATGCGCCCAGCGAGGTCTACATTGCGATGATAAGTGGTCAGATCGGAGAGTTCCTTGACACTGCTTGGCAGTGCGTCGCCATACTTCTCCAGCTGTGCCAGCAGCACATCGAGCGTAGCGATCGTGTCTGCCTCAGCGCCATGCGCTCCGATATGCTCACGATGACAGTAGAAGCGCACAGCCCCCTCGAGCGTCCGCGGCTCCATCTTGTGAAAGATCGTCTGCACGTCTATATGTTGCCTAGAGAGCAGATCCACCTCCACACCAGCACGGAGGAACTCCTCCCCGAGCATCGGCAGGTCAAAGCGCTGCGAGTTGTAGCCCGCTAGGTCGCATCCATCGATCAGCTCCGCTAAGCTCTTAGCACAAGCTCTAAAGGGCGGACAGTCACGCACATCTTCGTCTGTGATGCCATGTATCGCTGTGCTCTCGGCTGAGATAGGCATCTCCGGATTGAAGCGTCGTGTCCGCACGATCCGCTCTCCATCGGGCATCAGCTTGAGAATGGTTAGCTCGACGATACGGTCATTCGTAATATCCAGTCCCGTAGCCTCTATGTCAAAGAAGACTAGCGGACGGTCCAGCTGTAACTTCATAGTCTATGCAAATTCGGGGTCCTTAGATACGTACGGGAGCTGTGATACCTCGTAGGTCCGTTTGGTCAGCTACCTTGGTCGGTGTGATCATGATCGGCTGCGTGGCATTGGTAATGTGTAGTTGCAAGCTCTCTGCGTTGAATGCCTTGAGGAACTTGATGAAAGTGTTCGTCTTGAAGGTGATCTGCATCCCCTCCATCTGCTCGGGATAGTCCACGGGGATACGCTCCTCGACATCGACACCAGGCGTATTGGCACCCTGTGCGTAGAATCCTCCCTTCATCACCATCGCATGCTCCTCAAAGGTGATACAGATCAAGCTTGCGTCAGCACCCAGTCCGACGATATTGCTTAGGTAGTTGACACGAGTCGTGGCGCGCTGCAAGACTTGCCCGTCGATCTCGATCATATAGGTCATCGAGTCGGGGAGTAGCCCGTTGTAGTTGGGGAAGTCCAGCACACTCACCTGCGAAACCACATTGTAAGTGCCGAAGCGCACCTCCACCTGCTTATTATTGAATATGACGAGTGCCTCCTCATTGGCAAAGTTCGGCAGGATAGACTGTAGGAAGCTAGAGACCTTGATCGGGAGCGTGAAGCTCGGATCCCTCAGCGAAGCTTGTGCTACCTCGCCCTCCTTCTCGACGATCCGTGCATCGTAGTCTATGTAGCGTACGAGCTGCACATTGTCCGTCGCGCAGAGCTCTAGACGGTCCGTGAGCATGACAAAGTGCACGCCGTGTAGCTGCTCACGCGATGTGTCGGGATAGGCAGCCGGCAGAACCGCCGAAATACCAGCCAGGAGGCTAGAGCTATTCATACTCATCATCGCAGCCCCCTCGGTATCCTCTGGAGACTCTCTAGAGACGTAGAGATCAGCGTCGCCGATGGGTATGTCTAGGTATCCTGTCGAGTGGATCAGGTGGATAAAGCGCGCACCCTCTTCGGTCGTCTGCATCTCCATGGTCAGTGGCTGTACCGGCAGCGACTTGATATAGTCCAGTAGCGGTGTGGGAGCTATCAGAAAGCGCATCTCGCCATCACACTCCAGCGGAGCGATCACACCAGTCGAGCGCATCATCGTATCGCCTCCCGTCACGGAGATCCGCTCAGGAGTCACCTCAAAGAGATAGTTGGCTAGTGCAGGCATAGAGACATTGCTTGCAGGGACAAGGCGCCCTACATTTTGCAAGAGCGTGGAGAGCTCGTTGCTATTGACGGTAAACTTCATATATGATTCCTATCTACTGATTCTACCACAAAGATAATAAAAAGATATCAGCTACTGGCTAGTGGCTAGTGATGCCAGGAAGTAGCTTCTAACCTCTAACCTCTAATCTCTAACTTCTTTTTCGTATCTTTGGCAGAGCAAAGGTAGCGACGACGCATGAGCAGCCGCAAAGGATAGCCGGCGTAGCTACCGTAAACCTCATGAATCTCTAACGCTTTTAACTATACAACCTCTATGACAAGAGTGATCATCATCGGAGCTGGTGGCGTAGGCACCGTAGTAGCTCACAAGGTGGCTCAGAATGCTGAGACCTTTACCGATATTATGCTGGCGAGCCGCACTAAGTCTAAGTGTGACGCTATCGCAGCACAGATACAAAACGTCAAGATCCAGACCGCACAGGTGGATGCGGACGATGTGGAGCAGCTCGTGAAGCTCTTCGAAAGCTTCCGCCCAGACATCTGCATCAACGTAGCACTCCCCTACCAAGATCTTACCATCATGGAGGCGTGTCTCAAGGCGGGCGTTAACTACCTTGACACGGCAAACTACGAGCCTCTCGACGAGGCTAAGTATCAGTACAGCTGGCAGTGGGCCTACCACGACCGCTTTAAGGAGGCTGGACTGACGGCCGTCCTCGGGTGTGGCTTTGACCCAGGCGTGACCAGTATCTTCACCGCTTACGCTGCTAAGCATCACTTTGACGAGATACACTACCTCGACATCGTGGACTGCAACGGCGGTGACCACCACAAAGCGTTTGCAACCAACTTCAACCCAGAGATCAATATCCGTGAGATCACCCAAAAGGGTAAGTACTACCAGGATGGCGAGTGGATCGAGACGGAGCCTCAGGAGATACATCGTCCGCTGCACTACCCCGGCATCGGCGTTCGCGAGTCTTACCTCCTTTACCACGAGGAGCTGGAGTCGCTCGTCAAGCACTTCCCCACGATACGTCGGGCGCGCTTCTGGATGACCTTCGGTGAGGAGTATCTCAAGTACCTCGAGGTGATCCAAAACATCGGTATGGCTAGCATCGAGCCGATCAACTACAACGGCCAGGAGATCGTGCCGATCCAATTCCTCAAGGCTGTCCTGCCCAATCCTAAGGAGCTGGGCGAGAACTATACGGGCGAGACCTCTATCGGCTGCCGCATCCGTGGCGTCAAGGACGGCAAGGAGCGTACCTACTATATATGGAACAACTGCTCTCACCAAGCAGCCTACCGTGAGACCGGCACGCAAGGTGTCAGCTACACGACGGGTGTACCCGCTACGACGGGCGCACTGATGCTCGCCAAGGGTCTGTGGGGTGGCGCTGGCGTCTTCAACGTCGAGCAGTTTGACCCAGATCCCTTCCTCGAGGAGGTAGCTCGTCAGGGCCTGCCCTGGCATGAGTCCTTCGACATCGACATCGAGTTCGAGAAGTAAAGCTCACAAATAAATAACGAGTAACCCTTTGTAGGGACGCACGGTCGTGCATCCGTTGTAGACAAAGGGTTACTCGTATTGTTTTGCTACTATTACGGCTTGCGGCTGTATACTTGCGCTGAGCGGGAGGGCAGATAAAGTCGTAGCTCGGTGCCTCCCTCGGCAGTGGTGCGGGTGTGATGCGTGACGCTGGCATCGATACGTCCGAAGCCGCCGCAGGCGACTGCATCACTGTCGAGGAGCAGCGCATACTGCCCCGCTGGCACGCCCTCGATGGGATAGTCGACGTAGCTCTCCGTGGGGCTAAAGTTGAAGGCAAAGAGGTAGCCGTCACCTCGCATGAAGGCGATAACCTGTCGCTCCGTGTGGCTGTGGTAGCAGTAGTCCGAGAGCTCTGCAAAGCGGGGCGTCAGGCTGCAGAGCGAGAGCATCCCTTTGTCAAAGTGTGCTAGCTGCTTGTAGCGCAGTAAGTCATTAGCCTGTAGCGACCACTGACGACGAGCGTACTGGTAGGAGTAGCCATTGCCCTCACGTGGGAAGTCGATCCACTCGGGGTGACCAAACTCATTGCCCATGAAGGTGAGATAACCACCGCACATCGTGGCGAAGGTCATCAGACGGATCATATTGCAGAGCGCTATGCCACGCATCACCCGATCGTTGTAGTCGCTCTGCTGCATGTGCCAGTACATGTCGCTATCGATGAGTCGGAAGATGATAGTCTTGTC
>CAMCJO010000158.1 GCA_945875135.1 uncultured Porphyromonas sp. | reverse complement strand
CCAGCTTGTCCGCTTGATACGCCTTGGTATTAGGTTTCTGTTCGTCAGGCCACGATTTCGCTATTGCTTCTTCTCTCCCAAGGGTCGCCCCTTGAAACTTGCAAGTCGCTATGGGGTTCGTTGGCAACTACGCCCCGTGTGGACTTTCACCACAGATCTATGACATGCCCGTCATACAAAAGAGGAGACTTAACCGCATTTAATTAGCGATTAAGTCTCCTTGCGTGGGGGACGTCTGACTTTCGTCAGAGAATGATGGGGGAGGGCTGGGCTACTACTAGTATTGTCGCTCACCAAAGATGGCGGTGCCGATGCGTACGATCGTGGAGCCAGCCTCTACGGCTAGGGGCCAGTCACTGCTCATGCCCATGGAGAGCTCGTTCCACGAGATGTCAGGGTAGCGCTCTCGCAGCTCCGTCTGTAGGGCACGGAGCGTGTCAAACTCGTGGCGTACTTGCTCTTTGTCTGCCGTCAGTGTCGCCATACCCATCAAGCCGCAGATGGTGATGCGTTCCCGCCACTCGGGTGTCGCTAGGTAGTGGTCTACGAGTGCTAGGAGCTCTGCGTGGTCTAGTCCGCTCTTGCTCTCCTCCTGAGCTATCTTGTACTGCAGGAGGATGCGCAGCTGGCGGTCGAAGCGGTTTGCCTGCTTAACGATTTCCTTGAGGAGTGACTCGGAGTCGACGCTCTCGATGAGGGATACGTAGGGGACGATGTACTTGACCTTGTTGCGCTGGAGGGTGCCGATGAAGTGCCACTGGATGTCTTCGGGGAGCAGGGGAGCTTTTTCGGCAAGCTCTTGCGCACGATTCTCGCCGAAGAGTCGCTGACCTGCTTCGTAAGCCTCACGGACGGACTCGACGGGGTGAAACTTGGAGACGGCCACGAGCTGCACCTGCTCTGGTATCTGACTCCGTATCTCTGCTAGACGCTCTGCGATCATGATGTGTAGGGGAATTTGAGATTGGTACAATACAAAAAGAGAGACTGCTACCTGTCTCTAGGTAACAGTCTCGAAGTAGGGATTTATTATTCGTTGGGCTTAGAGAAGTCTATCGGCCACGCATCCATGATGATAGTCTCGGTGATGGAGGCTATCTCGTAGGGTGAGAGGGTCGTAGACATCTCCTTCTCCAGGCGGTTGAGGGCGTTGGGCAGGCTATCGCTCTGCACGATCATAGCTGCAGCGGTGCGCTTCTCGATGCCTTTGGCTTCGTCTAGAGAGATGAAGTTGACCTTGCAGCGATAGAAGCGATCGTCCTCGGGGTGATCCGAGAGGAAGAGCTCAGCGAGCTTGATCCGCTTGATCGTATTGATGATGAGTTCGCCTAGAGAGGTAAAGGGCGTGAGCTCCTTGGTGAGTCTCTCCTCTATCTCCGTATAGGTGTCGCCCTGTACGAGGTACCCCTCGGAGGTACGCTTGGGCGTTCCGTTGTCGACCATCTTCTCGTAGGTCACCTTGCATTCAAACCAATTGGCCATATAGTTGCTATTCGTCTAAAAAGTGAATTGATGTGGGGCAAAGATACGGATTTATTGAGATGCACCCAAGAGCTGAAGTCTCTGAGATTACTCTTGCATGAGGTCACGTAGGAGCACCTTGAGACGTACGAGTGAAGGCTTGACGAGGAGGTAAGAGGTACTGGCTCCGATGGTTACACCGATGAGCGGAGCCTTGCGTCCGATCCAAGCGGTGACGCCTCCCTTGGCAGAGAGGACTAGGAGACGCTTTGAGATCTCTGCAATGACCTTGTCGATGGGGGAGCGGTCGCCTGCGTAGGGCATAGGCGTTATGGAGACCTGCCCCTGATAAGAGCGACAAGCGTTGCGCAGGAGTGCGTCAGCCTCTCGTATGCCTAGCATGCTGCCCATCATAAAGGTGATACGTGCCTTGGTCTCTGCCGTTACGGCTCCATAGGAGTAGAAGTCGTCCCAGCCGTAGAGGTAGGCGAGCTTCTGTGTGAGGAGGACGAGGTTGACACTGTACTGCGCTAGCTCTATCGGTATGCCGACCCATGTAGCTATGCAGCCTGTGAGACTGCTGCCTGCCGAGCCCATAGCTAGGAGTTCGGTGTGACGACGTATCTCCTGATTGGCTATATGGTTGAGCACTTTGACCGAGAGGAAGCTGTGGGGAGGCTCCGTGGCGAGCTGCTCTAGCTCAGTGATGGAGAGAAAAGGGTAGAGCGCATCGGTGAGCCACTCGACACGATTGATCTGCGCCATATTGGCTCCGAGAGCAAGGTCTAGGAAGCGATCCCAAGCTTTGGAAGAAAGTGACATGGTTCTGTGGATATATAGAGGATTAGAACTTAAAGCCGAAGGTAGCTACCCCGTAGATGCGGTGCTTCTGTAGTTGGATAGCCTGGGGCGTCGTGAGCTGCTCGCCATTGTCCGCATAGTAGCGAGTCGGGAAGGGGTACATGTGAGACTTTTGTCCCTGATAGACGACCGCTAGATCTATATAAGAGGAGGGAGAGAAGCGCCAGCCTAGTCCGCCCGTGACGCCGTAGCCCATGCCGACGATCTCGTAGTGCGGCACGGTACCAGCCTCGTTGACTGGAATCGTGGCACTCTGGTTGGGGTTGGAGTCGAAGCTAGCCTTCATAGGAGCTTGTCTCCAGTAGCCACCCGCACGGAGGCTAAACTGAGGAGAGACTCTCAGCTCGCCACCGAGACGTACGGTACTCTGCATCGGGGTAAAGTACTCCTTCATCAGTTTGTTGTCATCGACAAAGGGACCATAGGTGTCTTTGAGCTGGATGCCCGAGTAGTTGGCTAGCTCATAGTCGAGGCTTAGCATGCCTTGCCGTCCGACAAGGGCTCCACTGAGGACGATCTTAGTGGGAGTCCGTAACTGGTAACGCCAAGCGGCATCGCTAGGTGTCTGACCCCTTTTAGTCCGATCTTTCTCAGGTAGAGACTTGCCCTTGTCGTCTACTTGTGGGTATTGAGCCTCAGCTCCTGCTACGTAGTTGTCTTGCAGTGTGAACCATGTGGGTGTCTGTACGGCAGCTCCCAGGCGTAGATGATCAGAGACACGAGCTATCACACCGAAGCTAACCGATGCGCCCGAACCAGAGGTGCGAAGCTCGTTGGCCAGCTCTAGGTAATCCTTGTCTATGAAGTCCTCTCCGTAGTAAGAGTTCATGCGATAGTCTAGCGCACTGATCTTAAGACCTAGACCGAAGTATAGGCGGTCGTTGTAGTTGAGTCCACCGGTGAAGTCGAAGTCCTGGATGCCTCCACGCTCGTTGACTCGTAGCTGCGAATTGCTCGGCCCTAAGATGCCCCCCTTATCATTGTAGTTGAAGGCACTCTCGTAGAAGCCCTCTGGACGCTGCACTGTCCAGCCAGCTCCATGTCCTAGTATGGCGAGCCACGGTGCGGGGACGCTCCCATAAGCGTTCTTGCCGAGGAGATCCTTGGAAGAGACATTGGTCGGTGTGATAAAGGCAGCGTAGTCTGCTAGTGAGAAGTCCGTGATATGATGGTTGCTTACGTCAAAAGAGCGTGCGAAGCTCTGACGCTGGTAGAAGCCTAGAGCCAGATTGAAGGTTAGGCCAGACCCTCTGAGTGGAGTCGCCAGCACGACAGACATATTGCCACTGAAGGCTGTGCGCCCCTTCTTGTAGTGCTCTTCGTACCAAGTAGCTTGGTCCAGGTTTTGTCCGAAAGCGATGGTACCCTGTATCTCGTTACTGCGGAAGAGTCCCAGACCAGCGGGGTTTTGTCGCAAGCTACTGTAGTCAGCACCTACAGCACCGAAGGCTCCTCCCATAGCTTGGTAGCGAGCCGTCCCGTCGAGCGTCTCGGTGCTAAAGCGTAGCGCATTATCATGAGTCTGTGCGGATAGATAGCCCCCCGTGATGAGTAGGAGAGCTGAGCTTATGAGGGGAATGAAATAGTGTCGAAGCATAGTTTATAAGTATAGGTGTATAAACGAATGAGACTTGACCATTAGTCAGAACCTGCGTGCGGTGGCTAATGATACAAGTCTCATACCTTAGAAGTGTCTACTATCGGCGTCCTCTAGCACTGCGACCAGAAGAAGAGGAACTACTAGATGAGCTGCTGCTCCGTGATGAGGAGGACGAAGACCCAAAGCTACTAGAGGATGATCTAGAGCTGCTGGGAGAGTCGTAGCTACGATTGCTGCGAGCGGAGGAGCTAGAGGAGCTTCCCTGCCAGCTACTGTTACCGCGGTTAGAGCGTACAGAAGAGGAACTGTTGTTTTCGCGATAACTTCTTGGCGTGTCGTAGCTTCTCCTCTGGCTAGTCGTTGAGGCGTCATAGCTACCACGACGTGAGCGAGCAGAGCCTGTGTCGTAGCTACGACTTGGCGAGGAGAGTTGACGATCTTGTCTTATCGTGCTACTATCCTCAAAGTAGGAGCCACGACGTGAGCGGGCGGACCCCATCTGGTACTGCTCAGAGGAGACACGGCGTGTGCCGGTAGACTGGTCGTATGATCCACGAGCACTACGTCCCTGCGTATTGTCATAGATACGATTGCGATCATCCTTCCAAAAGTTGCCCCGGTCGGCGACCTCACTGCGACTATAAGTAGATGCGTCTAGCGAACCTCTACGAGCATTGCCCGAGAGAGTGCCTTGGTTGCCACGTGAGGCGCGTGGGTTGCTACTATAGCCCTTGTCATAGTAGCTACTACCTAGGCGACCGTTGGAGTAGTAGGTCGAGGGCTTGACATAGCTACCATAGTATGGGTCGTAGATGCCTGCATAGTAACCATCCCAAAAACCATTGTTATAGCCGGCTCCGTAACCGTAGCCTCCGTAATGTGGATAGTATCCGTACCAATAGCTACCACCCCATGACCAAGGGTTGGTGTACCATATAGAAGGTCCCCAGTAGCTGTATCCACCCCAGCTGTAAGGATAGGGGTATCGGTTTGTGTACCATGGATACCACGAGCTATACCACATATAGTCATAGTAGTAATCCCAAGAGGAGTACCAGCCGGGACTCCACAGATTGATAGAGATGCCGACCGGATTATAGCGATCTGCTACGTAGTCGTAACGATCGGGATAGTTGTAGATACCGTAGGTACCATCCTCGTCGTAGTACACATCTACATTGTCAGAGTCGTATATGTATACTGTAGCGGGGTTGTGAAAGCGCATGATGCGACGGCTGTACTTGCCTACCCCTTTCTTAGGTTGTTGTGATGAGGAGTAGCTCCGTCCTCGCTCACCTTGATACTCCTCTCCACGGCGGTTGTAAGCGTCGAGAGGGTCTTGCCCATCATACTGATACTCATCATCGCTCCACGGGTCGTTAGAGCGACTTTGCTGCTGGGGCGTACTAGAAGGGACGTAGTATACATCGTCATCCCAGTCTACCTGTGCTGCACTCCATATATATGATGAGAGGGCGACGATCACGAGTAGAAATATAGATCTTGTTATCCTCATCATGGTATTTGTTGGTTTAGGGTTTGTAATCTGTTTAAGGAGGGGGGCTGAGGGTGAAGGGCTCGTAGGAGTCTCTTCCCCCCCCAGCTCCCTTGTGCTTACTTAGAGCATTTAGAGCTGATTTCGTTTAATCA
>CAMCJO010000157.1 GCA_945875135.1 uncultured Porphyromonas sp. | reverse complement strand
ATATATAGTAGCACGCCACATGAAGACTAGAAGCTTGATCCTATCACTCCTCATACTCGTCAGCTCTGCCGTGACTCTCTCGGCGCAGGGCGTCACAGCTACTCCGGGCAAGCTCAGCCAGCCCTACACCCCGACGGGGCAGCAGGTACAGCTCTTGGCTTATCATCCCGCTAGTGGAGAGGGGAGTGGGGCGGTTACCTTGACCTTTCCCATAGCTACGGGAGAGCAGCTCTACAGCTACACCACCTCGATACAGGAGGCGCAGCCCGTCGCTACGGCGCAGTATGCCGGCACGACCGTCACTGTGCCAAATGCGCAGCTGGAGTGCGGGTACTTCACCGCTCAGCCTAGTCAGATCATGATGACGCGGGTCTACTACTGGGTCTTTGACTACAGCCGTGTCTCTCTGAGTGATCTCACACTGACAGCGGACTACGATGCTGCGGAGTCTTGCCAGCAGGTGACGCTCGCACTCTCTCGTCCGCTTGCTCCCATATCCTATCACACGCTACAGGGTGCTACGATGCAGGCGGATCGTGGCTTAGTAGTGCGCTACCAGGATTTAGTCTACAAAGAGGATACTCACGCCTTCACCGCAGAGCAAAAGGAAGAGCAGCTCCCCGAGACCAATGGCGGAGCATGGCACCTGATAGCTCCGCTGACGGACACCTCTTTTGCTATCATCGGCGACCGCTTTACCGAGGGCGTCTCCAGTCAGTACGGTTTGCCCATAGAGAGCCCCGTGCTACAGGCTCGTCGTGTAGAGCTACACGCTCGCTATCGGCTACTTAGCGCGGGTCAGTCGCAGGCGGCGGATTCGACCGCAACCAATGCGGGGCAGCTCCCCTCCAGTCTCTCGGCTCCTGCCACGGTGGAGATTGATTTGGTCGCTAATGAGCCTGCGGCGGTCATTTACCAGATCATCATTGCTGAGGGAGCTGGCATCTCTAAGGACGCTCCCGTGGTGATGCAGTTCAACGGGCGCCAAGCTCAGTACACCTTCGACAAGATGGGCACCTACACCCTCTACGGCACCGTGAGCGACCGCACAGCTAGTTGCACAGCCACCTCTCAGCCTGTGGTGGTAACGGTACAAAGCTCGAGGCTTGAGGTGCCAAACGTCTTTACGCCCTTTAGCAGTCCAGGAGTCAATGACCTCTTTCAGGTGGTGCATCAGTCGCTTATCTCTTTCGAAGGGCGCATCTACGACTCTTGGGGCGGACTGATCTATAGCTGGAGCGATCCCAATGGTGGCTGGGACGGAACCTGTCGAGGCAAGCCCGTACCGAGTGGAGTCTACTACTACGTCATCACCGCTGAGGGCGCCGATGGCGTGCAGTACCACAAGAGTGGAGACGTCAACATCCTAGAGAGCGACTTCTCGCAGCAGCCCAACTTCAACTAATCTGAGAAGGTCTGACCGATGAAAGACTTTTACCACACCATCCAGTCGCCAGCCATTGACGAGCAAAACATTCAGCGGAGCCGCTTCATCGGTTACTGCTATCCGGTCGCTAGTGCTGAGGAAGCCCTGGAGCGCATCTCGGAGCTTCGCAAGGAGCATTACAGTGCGACGCACGTCTGCTGGGCTTATTCGATCTATGGAGCTGAGGAGTACGAGACACGCTCCAACGATGACGGAGAGCCCTCAGGCACTGCTGGCAAACCGATCTTAGGACGCTTACTCTCTCGTGACTTAACCAACGTAGCTGTGGCGGTGGTCCGTTACTTTGGTGGTGTCAAGCTCGGCACCAGTGGACTGATCGACGCCTACCGCTCCACGACCGAGCTAGTCCTAGACAAGGCAACAGTCAGAGAGGTGATCCTATATAGTAGCGTGACGCTCAGCTTCCAGATGGATCTGATGGGACCCGTGATGCTGCTGGTCAAGAACCATGGCGCCGAGATCATCGCTCAGGACTACACCTCCCAGTACCATCTCACGGTACAGCTACGACAAGGCGAGATGCCCGCGTTTGTAGCAGCGGCAGGGGAGATCTACGGGGTCACACTGCAAGAAGAGCAAGATATCGAATAAGTTCGTACGCTCGTAAAAGCTTTGTAGACAACCGCTTTCCTCGTTTAGATCGGAGCCGTAATGCTAGATTCCACGAGTTTTTCGTAAGTTTGCACCGTAATCGTCTCTTGACTAGTCAAGAACGCAGTATAACTACAATGGCTCAACTAACGGTCGTACCGACCCCTATAGGTAATCTGGGAGACATCACCCTACGTGGATTAGAAGCTCTACGTGAGGCTGACCTGATCCTTGCCGAGGACACACGTACCTCCTCCGTATTGTTGCGGCATTACGAGATAGCCAAGCCTATGGAGAGCCACCATAAGTTCAACGAATACAAGACCTCCGAGCGACTAGCTCAGCGCATTGCCGAGGGTACCTCCGTCGCGCTCATCAGCGACGCCGGTACGCCAGGCATCAATGATCCAGGAGCTATGCTCATACGAGCTTGCATAGACGCTGGCGTGACGGTCACCTGTCTGCCCGGCGCCACCGCCTTCGTCCCAGCTCTAGTTGCTAGTGGACTGGACACGACACGCTTTTGCTATGAGGGCTTTCTCCCCGTCAAGAAGGGGCGACAGACACTTCTCACGGCACTAGCCACCGAGACACGCACCATCATCATCTATGAGTCGCCATACCGGGTCTGTCGCACGCTCGCTGACCTGATCACCTACTTCGGCGCAGAGCGGCAGGCAGCCACTTGTCGTGAGCTCTCTAAGCTACACGAAGAGGTGCGGCGAGGCACGCTACAAGAGCTGAGCGACCACTTTGCAGAGACCGCTCCTCGCGGGGAGTTTGTCATCGTCGTAGCTGGTGCTACGCCCATCAAGGCCTCTAAAAACAACAATAGACACATAACAGAAGATACAACTATACAATTATGAAACAGTCACTATCTCTCACTTTATCAGCATTGGTAGTAGTGCTACTAATGCTCACCGCTTGCGGTAAAAACAGTAAGCAGGAGGAAGAGCGACAGAAGGAGCTCACCGAGTTGCAGTCTCTCCGCACGCAAGTTGCAGAGCAGGATTCACTGATCAACATGGTGATCCAAAACTTTGCTCAGATACAGCAGCTAGAGGGCATGATATCGCTAGATAGCAATAGCGAGGTACCCCAGTCTCAGCGTGCTAAGATCGAGGACAATCTACGCTTGATCAATGAGAAGCTGGAGGCCAACCGTCAGACCATTGACCTCCTGAACAAGAAGCTCGCTCAGTCTGGAAACAAGAACAGCTCTCTACAGCGCACCATCGGCACGCTACAAGAGCAGCTCAATGCTAAGAACGCTGAGATCCTAGATCTCACCGAGGAGCTCAAGCGCAAGAACTACGCTATCGGTGTCCTCGACTCCATGGTCACAGACCTGAGCAGCAATGTGGAGAATCTAAGCAAAACCTCTGCAGCACAGCAAGCTGAGCTAGATCGTCAGGACGCTGCGCTCAACACCGTACGCTACTGCATCGGTACTTCACGCGACCTCAAGGATATGAACATCATCCGCAATGGTGAGATCGTCACAGAGGGCTATCGGTCAGACTATTTCACGCAGATCGATCTGCGCAAGGTTACTTCCATACCTCTCTACGCTAAGAAGGCTGAGCTCAAGACGAAGCACCCACAGTCTAGCTACAAGCTAGTCAAGGGAGAGGACAAGATGCTAACCCTTGAGATCTCCAATCCTCGAGAGTTCTGGAGCCTCTCTAAGATACTTGTCATACAGATCTACTAATCGGTCTCCTGACACACTACATTAATGCAAAAGGGGAGGTGCCTCAAGACACCTCCCCTTTGAAGTTTATGAGACTCTTATCTTCTTTGCGTGCAAACTTATGAAGTACAAAGCACTACTCTTCGACCTCGATGACACGCTCTGGGCTACCTTTGACAACAATAAGGCTAGCCTCCACAGACTTTACGATGAGGAGGGGTGGGGGAGTTACTATGCGACCTTTGAGGACTACTTTGCTGTCTACTTCCCTCATCAGGAGCAACTCTGGGACGACTATCGCAAGGGATATATCAGCAAGGAGCAGCTGCTCCTAGACCGTCTGCACTATCCACTGCGGGGACAAGTCTCGTGGAGTGACCAGCAGGTCAAGGAGCTCAATCAGCGCTTCATCGATTATGTGCAACAAGAGACCGCACTCATACCGCATGCCCTAGAGGTGCTCGCAGAGCTACATCGTAGCTACACAATCGTCATCGTGAGCAATGGCTTTGGCGAGGTGCAATACGGCAAGATCAATGGCTCTGGATTGGCGCCCTACATTGACAAAGTGGTCCTCGTAGACCATGTCGGCATGCCTAAGCCTGCGCCTGAGTTCTTTGACTACGCCTTGAAGGCCGTAGGCTGTAGTCGTCAGGAGGCGCTTGTCATTGGGGATAGTTGGCCGAGCGACATCATTTGTGCCTTCAATAGTGGCATCGACTCCGTCTGGTACAACCTATGGCAAGTCCCGATGCCTGACTACGACCAGCAGAGCCACTCCGTGCTTGAGATCAGAGATCTGCGGGAGCTGCTGCCCCTGCTCACACCGAGTACCGCTACGCCCCTATGATAACCACCGTCGAGGGCATCGTGCTGCGTGTCATCCCGTACTCAGACCGCTCGCTCATAGCTACGCTCTACACCGACCTGTGGGGAGCTACAGCCTTCTCCGTGCCCATCGGAGGCCGGAGCCGAGCAACGAGCAACCTCTTCCAACCGCTACGAGGTCTGCAGATTACGACCCCCTCGCCGGCCAAGCAGCCCGTCAAGCTCATTCGGCAGGTACAGCTCGTCCGTGGTGCGCTCCCCTTAGCTCAGCGGCCCGCCGCTAGCGGTTACTTCCTCTATCTATCCCAGCTCCTCAGAGAGTTGCTCGCACAGGAGCCAGAGGACCTGCAGCTGTATACTATCGTAGTGCAAGCCTTAGACCAGCTAGACAGCATCGAGAGCCTTGAGGAGCTACAAGGCTTTGACTTAGCTCTGCTCATCTCCATACTACGTACCAAAGGGTACCTCCCCGAGGGTCTAGAGATGCGAAACCTGGACTCAGAGATCCACAGAGCATACTGGCTAGACCTCGAGCAGTGGACGATACTCCCGCTCCAGACCGACTACTCCGTGCCACTCATGCCAGAGCTACAGCGTGCCCTGCCGAGGCTCCTGCGATACGACCTAGAGCACTTTGCACCGAATAGCTTCTCGACCGCGGAGTACGAGATCCTGCGCAGGCTATTGCTCCACTTCACCGAGCTGCACTCGCCCTCCTTCCGTATCAAACACATCCAGCCGCTCCCCTGAGCTGTGGGCTACTTATCTCTCCGTACTCAAATGCCAAGAACTCAGTTGTTGCACTTTTTGCAACAACTGAATTACGTAGATTCAACTATCAAATGCAACTGAATTACTATACGGCTTTACTTCCCTCAGATTGAACTGTTGCAAATTATGCAACAGTTGCATGGATGACGGACCGTTCGTCCTCCCGCTAAGCCTGATCCGTGTGCGCTCATAGCGTGGCAGTCGTCAGTGTCATTCGTATCGGACTGATTTAGTAGCATATACGATGTCTTACCCTGAAAAAAGTTGACTCGTAAGTAAGATAATTATGAGTACAATG
>CAMCJO010000156.1 GCA_945875135.1 uncultured Porphyromonas sp. | reverse complement strand
GGAAGGAAACGAAAGTAGGTCAGAAAACTTTCGTTTCCCGACCTACTCGATTGTACCCTCCCCCTATGAAACTAAAGAGGGGAACCCACCGGCTGGTGGATCTCCCTCTTATTGTCGTATGGCGCGACGGACTAGACGAAGCAGGAGCTGGAGTCTAGCGAAGCCATCGCCGTGATATTGACGATGTCCTTGACGTCGGCATCGTGGTCGGCGAAGTAGATCGGCTTAGCCAGTCCGATCTGGATAGGACCGATCACATCCTCCGCTATGTCTAGGTGCTTGAGCAGCTGATAGCACGCATTCGCAGCCGAGAGACGGGGGAAGATAAGCACATTGGCTGGCTCACCCTTGATGCGATTATTGGGGAACTCCTCATCGCGTCGCTGGTAGTTGAGTGCGGTCTGTAGCTGCATCTCACCATCCACCACGATGTGTGGGTGGTCTCTGTGCAGTATCTCCACCGCCTTGCGCGCCTCCACAGAAGACTCAGCATCGGTGCTGCCAAAGTCTGAGAAGCTCACCATAGCAATGACGGGCTTGATGCCAAAGCAGCGCACCTTTTCGGCAGCTAGGAGCGCAATGTCCACCAGTGTCTCAGCCTTGAGGTTTTGATTGATCAGCGTATCAGCGAGGAAGAGCGGTCCACTCTTCATCATCACCAGGTGCATCGTCGCAAAGTGCTGGTGACCAGGGGCTATACCCACCGTATCACGAGCCACATTGGAGAGGTAGGCATAGTTCGAGTAAATGCCTGTGATCAAGCTGTCAGCATCACCGCACTGTACCATCATCATGCCGAAGTAGTTCGGACCAAACATCTTGTCCTTAGCCTCGCTCAGGATACCGCCCTTGCGCCAGTTTTGCTCTGTATAGCGGCGGGCGTACTCCTCACGCTTAGCCTTCCACTGCTCGTCATGCTGATTGATAATCTCGATCGTGGAGAGATCCAAATCATGCTCCTTGGCTAGCTCTCGGATGACCACGGGGTCACCCAGCACGATCGGATGAGCGATGCCCAGCTGAGCCACCTCAGCAGCAGCACGTAGCACGAGAGGGTTCTCACCCGCAGCGTAGACCATACGCTTGGGGGACTTCTGAGCAGCCTCGTGGATGCGACGTAGCAGGTGGCTCATACCTCCCGTGCGCATCAGGAGCGACTGCTCGTAAGCCTCCCAATCGGTAATCTCACGACGCGCTACACCCGTACGGATAGCTGCACGAGCAACGGCCATCGAGACCCTCGTGATGAGGCGTGGGTCCACAGGCTTCGGGATAAAGTAGTCAGGGCCAAAATGCAGTGGCATGTGTCCGTAGGCACTAGAGACCTCATCGGGTACAGGCTCCTGCGCTAGGTCTGCGATGGCTATCGTGGCAGCCATCTTCATCTCCTCATTGATCGCCGTGGCACGCACATCGAGTGCCCCTCGGAAGATATAGGGGAAGCCGATCACATTATTGATCTGATTCGGATAGTCTGACCGGCCCGTAGCCATCAGTACGTCAGGGCGTGCCGCTTTTGCATCCTCATACCTGATCTCAGGCTCTGGATTGGCTAGCGCAAAGACAATCGGATTGGGAGCCATCTTCTGCACCATCTCAGGCGTGAGGACTCCAGGCTGCGAGAGTCCGAGGAAAAGGTCAGCCCCCTCGATCGCATCGGCCAGCGTAAAGACCCCCTCACGATCGGTCGCAAAGAAAGCTTTGCGCTCATCTAGATTGGGGCGGTCGGTGCGAATGACTCCCTTGGAGTCGATCATCACAATGTTCTCCCGCTTAGCTCCCAGAGCTATATAAAGCTTGGTGCAGGACTGCGCTGAGGCACCTGCGCCACTGACCACGATCTTAGCCTCTTCGATCTTCTTGCCGACGATCTTGAGTGCATTGAGCATACCCGCAGCAGAGATGATGGCGGTGCCGTGCTGGTCGTCGTGCATGACGGGAATGTCAAGCGTAGCCTTCAGCTCCTCCTCGATCTCAAAGCACTCAGGCGCCTTGATGTCCTCGAGGTTGATACCGCCGAAGGTGGGTGCCAGCGAGCGAACGATCTCGACAAACTTCTTGGGGTCCTTCTCGTCGACCTCTAGGTCAAAGACATCGATACCCGCGTAGATCTTAAAGAGCAATCCCTTGCCCTCCATCACCGGCTTGCCTGCCATAGCACCGATGTTGCCCAGTCCTAAGACGGCCGTACCGTTGGAGATAACCGCGACGAGGTTCCCCTTGGAGGTGTAGTCGTAAGCACGCTCAGGATCGGCCTCTATATCCTTGCAAGGCACCGCCACACCAGGGCTGTAAGCGAGCGTCAGATCCTGCTGTGTATTGTGCGACTTAGTGGGTCGCACCTCTATCTTACCAGGCTGTGGGAGCGCATGATAGGCTCTCGCAGCCGCTTCTAGTTTTTTGTCCATTATGCTATCTTATAGTGTGATACATAGTTCTTCGTGGCAAGTATTTCGCCTCACTTACTGAAGAACGCCTACAAAGCTACAACATTTGCGCCACTCTAGAGCGCATCGCTAGAGGATTGTCCAGTTGTTGCGAAAGGTGAGTGTCAGGGAGATCATGTGGCTCAGCTGGCTCCGTGTGGCGGTGCGCTGACTCCACCAGAGCGCACCCTCTAGGCGCAACGCTCCGAAGCTGGGAATGGGTACTTCTAGTGCGGGATAAACGCCTAGTCGCCACTGCTCCTCTGATGTACGAGCAGACGCTAGGAGCGGCCCCCCATAGGGCGCATAGTAGCGGTGCCCGTAAGTGGCATCTGTCGCTAGTCGCAGCATCTTGTGCCGCCAAGCTAAGCGACCATAGAGGGCGTATCCGAGCGGTGGCTCAGCCTTGCCGTCACGGAGCGAGGAGCCTAAGAGGTGCAGAGAGCCTTCGACCGCCCCCTGCGCAGCATACTTATATTGTGTGGTCACCCCAGCGGCTCCCGCTAAGTAGGTGTGTAGCGTGTCTGGAGGCGTCATTTGCTGTATCTCGCCTGCCCGATGGTGGGCCGTAGCCTGCAACTCTAGTTGCGTTTTCCAACTGTCGCTGCTGTGGAGCTGATAAGCTGTGGATAGTAGGGCTGAAAAAGCCTCCTGATGGGTCTCTCCAGGGAAGATAAAGCCTTGCCAATCCACAAGCGCTTCTAGCGCAAAGCGAGGATAGCGCAACTGAATCATTGCCCCCTGCGCTGGGTCTCGTGTGAAGCTGTACTCGGGATCGTAGAGCGGTGAGACTAGAGAGAGCGAACCACCGTACTCGATGGTAGAGGAGGCGACACCTCGCAGTGCCAGCGTCTGCGCCCCCAGGAGCGTTCCCATCGATACGGTGATATGGTCGTTTGGCCTGTATTGTAGGGAGAGGATAGGACGTAGATGCACGCCACTCCCCTGCTCCTCTAGATTACCGCTCCAGTGTGGCAAGTGGTCGTACCAGCCACCTCGTGGATAGCGCTGTGCACCTAGTAAAGTGAGGTTGTAGACGCCCCCCACGAGACGCACCTGACGATGCTCGAGTGCCACCGTGGGAGCCAATTGCCATCCAGGGAGCGTATAGCCGAGCTGGTAGTCGGCGTGGTACTCATTGTTGCGAAAGAAGGTCACCGCGTCTACCCCCACACTCAGACGCAGGGAGTCCGCACCCCGCTCTGCGGCATTGCTGGCAGAGAGTACGGAGATCGGGGCTAGCAGTAGGAGGAGAGTCCCCAGGAGCTGTCTCGCTTTCATCACGCCTGACGAACGAAGTGGTAGAGCAGTGCACTCGCTCTCATCGGGGTAAAGAGAGAGCGTATGTGGTAGGAGAAGCCGACGCCAAAGGCTTTGAGCCAAGTAATGAAGTTGATACGCCCCCCCTGGTTATAGCTTTCGCTCAGCAGTGCAATGTAGTAGACATCCAGTCGCTGCGGGCGAATCTTCTTTAGGGTGAAGTGGTGCGCCTCCACCGTTTGTCGCATAGAGTGTGGCGTAAAGTGCCACAGGTGACGTGGCACATCGTAAGCGGCCCAGAGCGCACGGTAGTAGCTAGCGTCAAAGCTCTGCGCATTAGGCACAGCGATGCAGAGCGTCCCCCCAGGCTTGAGTAGCTGTTGGTACATCTCCAGTTGATCGGCAAGATCTGGGAGATGCTCTAGGCTATGCCACAGGCAGATAAGGTCTAGCTGACCTGATAGTTCGGAGTGGTGCGCCACAAACTCTTGGGTCGTGGCAAAGAGTTGCTCGCTGGGGATCTGCTGAGCGCACAGCTCTCGTGCTGCCTTGCTCTGCTCCACGACATACGCCTTGCACCTTCGCTCCTGCATAGCGTGGGCAAAGGCTCCGACGCCCGCCCCGACCTCCAGCATCATCTGCGGAGCTGTCGCACAAAGCTTGCGAGCGGTCCGAACCCGCCGTCCTACGCGGTAGCGCTTCACCGCACGATAGATGCGAGACATACCGCCCCGCCCCTCTGTCTGATGACTCAGATATTCGGAGCTGTCATAGTAGTGCCCTAGCTCCTCTGCGGGAGGTGGCGTCAAGGTCTGTAGCAGTCCACACTGGTTGCAGCGACCTATGGCATACCGCTCGTGCGAGACGAGGTGGTCCTCACACTCCCACAGCTCGGTATAGCTACTATTATGGCAGTGTGGGCAGGTTTGATCGGAGAGACTACATGCTATCATAGCTAGACGAGACTATTTGCTGGTACCCTTTTTGGCCTCCTGCCATAGCGTCTCCATCTCCTCTAGTGAGAGGTCGGTGATGCTCTGACCACGCGCCTTGGCCGTCCGCTCGATATACTCAAAGCGGTCGATAAACTTACGATTCGTCCGCTCCAGCGCATTGTCGGGGTTCACCCCATAGAGACGAGCTGCATTGACAATGCTAAAGAGCAAGTCCCCTATCTCGGCCTCTAGGTCGTCAGCACTCCCCGAAGTCATCTCCTGCTCGACCTCCTGCAGCTCTTCACGCACCTTCGCCCAGACCTCCTCACGCTCCTGCCAGTCGAAGCCGACGGCACGCGCCTTGTCCTGTATGCGGTACGCCTTGATCAGCGCAGGCAGAGCCGACGGCACGCCCGAGAGAACCGACTTATTGCCGTCCTTCTCCTTTTGCTTCACCTGCTCCCAGAGCTGTACCACCTGTCCGGCATCCTCGACCTGCTCAGTCGCATAGATGTGCGGATGGCGAAAGATGAGCTTGTTGCACAGCTTGTTGCACACATCTACAATGTCAAAGTCCCCCTGCTCATCCCCTATGCGCGCATAGAAGAGGACATGCAGTAGCACGTCGCCTAGCTCCTTAGAGATAGCATTCGTATCTCCTTGCTCTAGTGCCTCGCTCAGTTCGTAGACCTCCTCGATCGTGTTAGCTCGTAGCGACTCATTCGTTTGCTTGCGATCCCACGGGCAGTGCGTGCGCAGATTGTCGAGGACATCTAGTAGGCGGGAGAAAGCCTCCAGCCGTTCATCTTTGCTGTGTATCATAGCTTGTCTATTATTATAGTGCAAAGGTACCACTTTGAGGACAAAGCACCTCACCTATCGATCCGCTCCTACAGTTTTCCAAAAACTTTCCAGCCTTGGAAACTTTCTTTTCCACCGTTGGAAATTCCAAGTTCCTACCTTGGAACTAAAAAGTTCCTACCTTGGAACTAAAAAGTTCCTACCTTGGAACTAAAAAGT
>CAMCJO010000155.1 GCA_945875135.1 uncultured Porphyromonas sp. | reverse complement strand
GCTGGAGGGTTAGAACTGGAGCATCCGCTCGATGGAGCGCCACGCCTTCTGACGGAGCTCTTCGTCGACATGCACCTCGTACTGCTCGTAGAGGAGTGCGTCGCGGAGTCCCTCGAGGGTGATCATCTTCATATACTCGCAGACCTGATCGGGGAGGATGGGGATCAGCTCCTTGTCAGGATAGCGTTTCGTCATCTCAGCCAGTATCTCAGGCTCCGTGGCGATGATGTACTGCTTCAGGTCAGAGACTCCAGGACGATTGATGATCGTGGTGGTAGAGCCGATGATGCAGCGAGGATTGTCGACGATCGACTGGTCGCTAGCAGCTACCGACTCAGGGTGTATCAGGATCTCCGCCTCGGGATAGCGATCAAGCATCGTGTGAACCAGCTCGGAGGTGATGTCAGCATGCACGTAGCAGGCTCCCTGCCATAGGTCCATCTCTCGTCCCGTCACATTCATGATGTACTGTCCGAGGTTCTTGTCAGGACCAAAGAGGATCGGCTTGCCAGTAGGGAGGGCGCGTACGATCTTCAGCGCATTAGCACTGGTCACGCAGTAGTCGGTGACCGCCTTGACAGCTGCTGTCGTATTGACGTAGCTGACCACAATGCCGTCGGGGTGCTTGACGCGCCAAGTGTTGATACCCTCAGCCGTGGCACCCTCAGCGAGGGTACAGCCAGCGTGTGGTACGGGGCAGAGGACCTTCTTATTGGGCGAAATGATCTTTGCAGTCTCACCCATGAAGCTCACACCGCAGAAGACGATCATGTCAGCCTCCGTCTCGCCAGCGATCTGTGAGAGTGCCAGTGAGTCGCCTAGGTGGTCTGCGATACGCTGTATCTCGGGGCGAGCATAGTAGTGCGCCAAGATGACCGCATTCTTCTGCTCCTTGAGCGTACGAATCTCTTTGTAGAGAGCCTCTATCTGTTGTTGTGTCATGTGTAAGTAGTCAGTTAGTGTGTTGGGTGTAAAAGAAGTCAAGTCGCTCTACTGGATCGGCTTGATCTTCATACTAATGTCGAAAGCACGTACCGAGTGGGTCAGTGCTCCAATGCTAATGTAGTCCACGCCGACAGCAGCCACGGCAGCTAGACGCTCGGCCGTCATATTGCCCGAAGCCTCCACCTTAGCTTGTCCATCAATGAGCTCGACGGCACGGCGCATTGTCTCTATGTCCATGTTGTCCAGCATGATGATGTCAGCACCAGCGTCTATAGCCTCCTGCACCTCCTCCAGTGTGGTGGTCTCCACCTCAATCTGTATAGAGATCGGCAGATGAGGACGCACTTCCTCCACGGCAGGCAAGATGCCGCCCGCCATGGCGATGTGATTGTCCTTGAGCATCACCATATCAGAGAGCGAAGCTCGGTGGTTAGTGCCACCGCCATCGCGTACTGCCATCTTGTCCGTGAGGCGATGTCCCGGAGCTGTCTTGCGGGTGTCTAGGATCTGTGTCTTGGTACCAGCGACGCACTGCACACATTGGTGGGTGTAGGTAGCGATGCCGCTCATGCGCTGCATGAAGTTGAGCATGATACGCTCAGCCCGTAGCAGATCAGCATAAGGTGCCTCGATGGTGGCTAAGATATCGCCCTTGCACACCTCGTCGCCATCCTCATACTCTGATGTAAAGTTGATCTCCTCCTCAGGAGTGCACCGACAGAGGACCATATAAGCTACCTCAAGTCCAGAGACGATGCCGTCGTCCTTGGCTGTCAGTGTGGCGATAGCTCGGTCGCTCTCGCTCAGTATGTAGCGTGTCGATAGGTCTCCCGTAGGAGCATCCTCGCGGTAAGCAAGCTCGATGAGCGTGGCAAACTCCTCGCTGTTGTATATATCCGTCATACCTCTTGTGTGCTATTTGATCGGTTGATGTGTTATTTGTCCATTGAGCAGTCTCGTTCGATAGGCTTCGCTCTCAGGCAATGTCTCCGTGTAGTCGCTCCGGTAGTGGCCTCCACGGCTCTCCTCACGCAGTAGTGCGGCATGCGCCATCATGTGCGCCACCTCTACACGTCTGCGAGTCATGTAGGCGTGGATGCTGTGCTGTGCATCCTCTGCGAGTCCGTCTGAGAGATGCTGTAGCTCATGGAGCGCTGAGACGAGCCCCTCCTTAGAGCGGATGATCCCCACACGACTCATCAGTATGTCGCCCATCTGTCTATTGATCTTCGTCTGCTGCTCTAGCGCATAGATCTGCTCTTTGTCTAGGCTCCACGACAGGTCGGGTAGGTTCGTCGGAACTGCTAGCGACGCAGTCTCAGTAGGCGTAGTCGGGTGGGCGATCGCATAGTTAGCAATCCGCTTGCCGAAGACGATACACTCAATGAGCGAATTAGAAGCCAAGCGGTTGGCACCCATCACACCTGTCGAGGAAACCTCTCCGACAGCGTACAGCCCGGGCAGGCGAGTACATCCGTTGAGATCTACACCGATGCCCCCCACCGTGTAGTGCGCTGCAGGAGCCACGGGTATCTCGTCCGTAATGTCTAGTCCCAGCTGGCGGCAGTGCTCCGAGATGGTCGGGAAGCGCTGTAACAGTCGCTTCGGGTCGATGTGTCTCAGTCTCAGTCGTACATGGTCGGTACCCTCCTCTTGCATCTTGAGGAAGATGCTCCGCGCCACCACATCTCTCGGTGCCAGCTCTGCGAGGGGATGCAGTGCGGGCATAAAGCGCTCACCATGCTTGTTCACAAGGTAAGCACCCTCGCCACGTACCGCCTCACTAATGAGAAAAGAGGCGTACCCAGGCAGATAAAGAGCTGTGGGGTGAAACTGTATAAACTCTAAGTCCATCAGCTCGGCACCCACTTCACTGGCTAGCCACAAGCCATCGCCTAGAGCCGTGGGAGGGTTGGTCGTAGGGTAGTAGAGGGCAGCAGCACCCCCCGTGGCTAGTACGACAGCCGATGCCAGGATCGTGTCGTAGTGATGTGTGCGCTCATCATAGGTCACCAGTCCCTGGCAGTGCGACCCGTCAGCAGAGCGTAGCACCTGCACGGCACTGTGATGGTCGAAGATCGTGATGTGCTGTGCCTTCCTGACCTGCTCGATCATAAAGGTGGTCACGAGTCGTCCCGTAGCATCTCCACCCGCGTGAAGGATGCGACGATGGTGATGTCCCCCCTCGAGGCCGAGTGCTAGATGTCCATCTTCGCTGTCGAAGGCCATACCCATCTGGATCAACTCATTGATCCGGTCGGGTGCTTCGTCTGTCAGCACCTTGACCGCCTCGGGAATGCAGAGCCCACGTCCCGCCACGATCGTGTCTTCGTAGTGATCTGTCGGTGAGTCCTTCTGGTCGGTGACAGCAGCCATCCCACCCTGTGCGTAGTAGGAGTTGCTCTCCTCGATGGTGCGTCGAGCGATGAGGGCTACCGACCCATGCTGCGCTAGAAAGTAAGCGCAGTAAAGCCCCGCCAGACCACCACCTATGATGATGTAATCATATCGCTGAGGAGATTGCTGCTGTTTCATATACTATTGCCCGTTAACTAAGTCGCACCATGCAGAAGCCGTAATCATAGCTCGCAGAGTACTGTTGCGCAGGCAAATGTAGTGAAATAATCCTTACGAACGAGTGACAAAGCCCTTGAAAGCGCATATTTCCCAACTTGATCGCATAGTTTTGCAAGTCGCAGTGAGCAGTTGGCTTATGCTGTGCTTGTTTTTGATAGGCGTGTAGAGCATTTGTGAAGTGTGTGGTACGAGACGAGCGTCCTGGTATGTCGCTGCTCGTTCCGTTGTCGTACAATAAGGCGAGTGCAGGTGACGAAGGAAGCGACCGCTTGCGGTCGGACGAATCATAGCCCCCAGTCGGAGGAGCAAAGCTCCGAACGACTAGGGGATATAGGTGGTGTAAGGGGGAACGACCTCCCCTGGCGGGAGGTCGGACTGGAGTTGTAGATTCGTCTAGTCCGACCCACAAGGGGTCGATAAACCAGGTGGCGTCTAGCTTCCGTGGGTCGTTCGGGGCTTTGCCCCTTCGACCCACGGCTATGATTCGTCGGACCTCTGCGAGGTCCTTCTGTATGCGTCTGATGGGTGGTGTTGTCGTGTTGATGTAGTTCGTGTAGGGGCGGACCTGCGTGTTCGCCCACAGGGTATATAGCACTCCAAGTTCCAACGAGAATGGGCGGACACGCAGGTCCGCCCCTACAAAGGGTTACACGTTCAAAGGGTTATACGTCCCGCTGTCCTACCACAACTAGTCGATAGCTTCATTACTGGGAGCTCCATAAGCTACTCTCGGACACCAACCAAACCAAGTAGAGACTATTGATAATCTATGCCACAGTCTCAAATGTAGCTCGTGTGGAAGCTCGCCAGAATGAAGTCTATACGGGGCAAGAGCGTTGTCGCATTATGCCGCCTTCTGAGCTGATCGCTTATGATGCCATGCTAGGTATGCACCGATCAGAACGAAGGTGACGAGGATCGCGATCATCTCGCCGATATGCTCTAGCGGAGCGATCCAGATCTCGTTAAAGAGGTTGTTGCGCCCCAGTATCTCGACAGGAGTCCAGAGGACGATGACGGCTGGGATCGCCATGCGTATGTTGGCACCCCACTGCTTGCGAGCGAGCTGCTTGCGAAAGATGAAGAAGAAGCCTATGAAGCAGCCCACCCCCACGGCGATCGTCACGGGATGACTCTGACCGAGGAAGCGAGGATCGTAGCAAAACATCAGCAGCAAGTAGCAGCTCCACAGTAACATCATCGTCTCCATAAAGGTCACCATAGCTGGGTGGCGTGTCATGCCCGAGCGCACCACGAGGTCGCGCTTCTTACCGAGGAGTACCCGCTGACACCAAAGTATGAAGTTGCACCCCGTACGTACATTAAATATATAGAGTAGCATGATCGACACCCAGAAGCCAAACGTCGCCGGCATCAGTAGGTACTCTGGTCTAGTCACGACTATATCCTTGATGTCGTGCATGTGCTGTACGGGTACACCATCGATAGAGAGGATGGGATTTGCAGCTATCCCCTGCACGTAGGTCGTCGTAGTGGTTACGACTCCATTGACAATCTCTGGGTGGGCACCGAAGCGCTGAGCGTAGTACATAAAGAGGAACTCGACCCACCCAGTCCATAGGAACAGCCCCCCGATGAGTCCGCAGATCGTCTGAGGGGTATCTTTCTTAGCAAAGACCCCACACACAGCGATCACCAGCCCCAGTAGTCCTAGTCCGAAAGCACTATATGGCAGCACCGCTGGGGCTATGAGCAGCTCCATAAGGATCATAAAGGCGTGTCCTAGAGGCATCAAGCATAGGACGAGGAGGAAGGAGAGCAGCGACTGCCTCCATGCGAGCTTAGGCTGCAAACTAGCTGATTGCATAGATTTATTCATAAGGTTGTACCATGGTTTGTTGTGAATAACGACGCAAATATACGAAATAGATCCGATATGGAAACGATAATGTACTAAATTCGCAGAGATGACGCATTATATACACAATGAACTCATCGACCATCTCTACTCCTCGTTTGTCGCTAATGTGTAGCTCCTGCAAGAGCGATTATGATGCGTCAACCCTGGCTGGGCAAATTCGACGCTGGTTCGTTACAATAATTTATGTCCGACTACATATCGAAACCGTGCTGTGTCGGGGAAAAGTGATTTCCACGTGGATATTTCAAAATCTCCACGTGGAGAAT